>DATMUQ010000520.1:0-3807 GCA_035563795.1 Terriglobales bacterium
GGTCGTCTGGCTGGGATCCTGCCCGGCCAAGGTCGCCGTATAGGAGGTGTGCTGGACGCCATGGCTTTCGTCCAGACCGATGGTGAGGTTGGCCGGATCATAGGTGACCGGCACCCAGCTGCCGCTGCTCTCGCCGTCACCCTGCGAGCCATATTCAAAATGGCCCAAGGCCGGCACGTCGTCGATATCACGGAAGATCAGGTCATTCGGGCCGCTCTCGGTGAAGACCGAGCTGCCATCGGCATTCAGGAAGAAGATCGTGTGCAGATCGAACTCGGTGGCATTGGCGCCGAGATTGTCGATCGCGCCGTAGATCGTGTAGGTGATGTCGAAATTGCCCTGGTTCGAGCTGATATCCGGCTGCTGGATCTCCAGGCTGAACACCACGACCGTCTGGCCACAATCGGTGTAATAGGCGACGATGCTCTCGCCATGGGTCGCCGTCGCCGGCAACAGCACATATGACAGCGCATTGCCGTGCGAGGTCAGGCCCTGCGCCACCAGGTTGTCGATGATCGGCGTATCGCCGTTATGGTCGAAAGTCAGCGTGCCGCCGGCGCTCTGGTGGAAATTGACCGCCACATGCGCCGTCGCAGAGAGCGGCTCGCGGTCCTGGTCGACATGGTTGCCGTTCTTGTCGGTCACATCATCCGAGAGCGGCGGCGTGTTCTGGCTACCATTCTCATTGTCGGTGGTGTCGAAGGGGTCGTTGCCGGTCCGGCTCTTGAAGCTGTAATTGCCGAAGAAGCTGTTCAGCTGGTCCTGCAGGCCGGCGCTGGCCGGATTGTCCGAGCCGCTATAGAAGACCTCGACCTGCTCGCCCGAGGTCTCGCCGTTATGGGTGTAGCGGACATGGTGGAGATCGTCCTCGTTCACCACGCCACCGGTGACGTCGAAGGTGATGCTGAAGCTCGGTGCCTGGTCCAGAACCAGGATGTTCTCGTCCGGGGAAATCGTCTGGTACTGCAGTTCGGTCGGGGCGATGACGCCGAGCTCGCCGAAGCCGCCGAGGCCGTTGGCGCCGGCGAAGCCGAAGAACAGATGGCCGCCCTGGTTACCGGCCGGACCCGCTGCCGGGCCCGCCGCCGTCTGGATGTCGAGATTGGGATCGGTCTGGGCGATCACCGAGGCGACGTCGATGGCCTCACCCTTGGCGTTCTTCAGGGTGACGCCTTCCTGCTGGTTGGCTTCGGCATAACCGAGGAGGATGATGGTCTGGTCGCCGACCTTGACCGCCAGGTTGCCCTGCTGGCCGAAGCGGGCCGCGAGCGAGCCGTCAAAGGGGAGATCGATGGTTTCGCCGGGGGCTACCTGGACCCGCACCACCGTCTGGCCGGCCGGGATCTCGACATGGACCTCGCCATTCGGGGCGCCGGCAATGACCGGGCCCTGTGGCTGGCCGCCGGCAGCACCCTGACCCGCTCCCTGGCCGTTTCCGCCATCGGCTTGTGCAATCTGCACAACTTCCGGATTAAACTCCTGCCCGGCCGCATTGGACATGTCTTCGGTCTGCGGCACATGCGTGTTATCGGTCGCCATTGCGCGTCTCCATCGGTTTAAGCCGTCTCATCCCGTCGCGCGCAAGCAGCTTGCGCCCGCAAAGCGGTTAGCGAAGTAGATGAATCCCCAACATTGCCGTGGAGCTTATTCCTTCATGACGCTGACTCTCAACGCGTCACGCGGCTAGACCGATACAACTGGATGTAACGAATCAAAGAATCAGCTTTATTTTGGTAAATAAGAGTTAAGTTTTATCGAAATACCGTCTTTTGCTGCGGCGCAACGACTTTCAACCGGCAAGCGCCCGATCTGATTGCTACTTGGGCGAGAAATTGGTTGCCTTGCACTGACCTTTCGGCCACGCCAAACGAGGCATCACAGAGAAGGGGCGTTCTCCATGGAGAACGCCCCTTTTTCGTCGGCTGACTGGATGCGTGACGCTCAGGCTCAGGTATTCAGGTGAACCTGGATGTGCTGCGCATCATTTTCCACCAGCACCGTCGCGGTATGGCCACCGGAAGTCGCGACATAGGAGTCGTAGGTATGGCCACCGTTCACGATACCGGCCTCACCGGCCGTCCAAGTGCCACTGCCACCCTTGAGGTTGACCGTGTCATTGGTATTGCCGCTGATGACCAAGGTATTGTTGCTGCTCATATCCAGCACCGACTGCACGTCGAGCGTGACCGCCGTGCCTGAGCCGCCATCGAGCTTCAGCGCCTCGATGCTGGTGACGCCGCTGTGGTTGGCACCGCTGAAGTCAGCGCCCGCCAGCAGGCTCAAATCGAGCGTGTCGTAACCCGAACCGCCGTCGATGTGACGTCCGGCGCCAAGATCGCTGGAGGTCGGATCGATGATGATCGTGTCATTGCCCGTGCCGCCGTCATACTGGTTGAAGCCGCCATGGCCTTCCAGGATGTCGTTGCCGTCACCGCCGATCAGGAAGTCGTTGCCCGAGCCGCCGATCAGGTGATCATTGCCGGCATTGCCTTCGATGTGATGGCTGCCACTGCCGGTCGCTGTGATCGTATCGTCACCGCTATGGCCGAGGATGACCTGGTCAGAGGTGGTGATCGTATCAGGGCCGCTGGTCCCGTCATGCGGCGTCGGATCGGTCAGTGCGGACGAGCCCGTCGAAACCGTCAGGCTCGCCGTCTCGGTGTGACCACCGCTGGTCAGCGAGTAGTAGAAGGTGTCCTGATGGCCCAGCGCTGAAGCGTCATTCGGCGTGTAGGTGTAGCTGCCATCCGTGTGGATGTTCAGCACACCATAGGTGCCGTTGATCGTCGTGCCGGCGCCACCCGCTACGTTGGTGTAGCTGCTGCCGTCGAGCGAGATCGCCAAGACAGCCGCCGCGGCACCGATATCCACGCCGCCCCAGGGATCGAGGCTCAAGGGATTGTTCATCGGATCGGTCAGAACATTGCCCGTTGCAGCCGTGATGTTCGTCTGCTGCGTGTCCGGATGGGTCGTTGTGGTCTGGATATTGTCGATCGTGACCGACAGCTTGTCGCTGGTGCTATTGCCCGACGTATCGTGCACCGTAACGACCAGCTTGTAGCTACCCGCCGCCAGTGTACCGGTCGTAATCGTACCGGTGCTGGTGATCGAGCCGGTCTGAGCCGTCGCTGTCCAGACACCGCCAACCAACTGATACACGGTCCAAGTCACGGTATCGTGGTTGCTACCGGTATTGTGCAGGTTGCTGAGCGCCGTGACCTGGAAGCTGAGCGTCGTCGGATCGCCGGCCGCGACCGTGAAGGCCGGGGTAACGACCGAGGCGTCGCCGCTGTTGCTACCATTGCCGTCGGTGATCTGCAGGGCGCCGCCGCCGGTGACTGTCACGTCGCCGGTGACGGAATTCGTCCCGCTGGCATTGTGGACACCCCAATGATCATCGGCGGTCGCCACAAGATTGCTCAAAGTGCTGCTGGTCACAGCCGTCACGCTCTGGCCCGTGCCACTGGTATCGAAGATCCAGGGACTGTAGCCAGCACCGCTGTTGCTGGAATTCGTCGTATCCTGGAAATCCGCCAGCGTCGTCACTGTCGGATCATGATGAACCGTCGTCGTCGTCACCACGGCCTGGTTCAGGTTGTCATAGGCCACCGGGCCGCTGCCCACCACATGGACCGTCAAAGCGGCGGAAGAGGTATCGTTCCCCACCGCATCCTCGATCGTGTAGGTGAAGACCTCGTCCTTGTCGGTCGTAGTCGTGGGGGCGATGAACTTGTAGTCGCCGGTGTCGAAATTCAGCTCGAACACGCTGCCATCGGCGGTCGTGATGGTGATGTCATGACCACTGAT
>DATMUQ010000521.1:0-4770 GCA_035563795.1 Terriglobales bacterium
GCCGAAATTTCCATCCCTCAAGCCGCCGGTCATGCAAGAGCAGCCAGAACTTCCGCTCTGCATCTGTCGAGCGCTGCCGCAGCCGGCGCGTGGAATCGCTTGATGTGGGCCTTGCCGTCATCGTCCGGAGAAACACGCCTCCACCAGCTGGCGGAAGGCGAGGGCGCGGTGGCTGATGGCGTGTTTGGCTTCCGCTTCCATCTCGCCGAAGGTCAGCTTGCCGCCGCCTTGGAGTTCAGGGGGCGGCAGGAAGATCGGATCATAGCCGAAGCCCTTGGTGCCGCGCGGCGCGTCGATGATGGTGCCGGCGATGCGGCCCTCGAAACAGTCGCAATGGCCGTCGGGCCAAGCCAGCGCCAGGGCGCAGACGAATTCGGCCGAGCGGTCCGCCGCCGGTTGCAGCAGCTTCAGCACCTTCGCCATCGCCATGCCGAAATCCTTCGAGGGGCCGGCCCAGCGCGCCGAATAGATGCCGGGGGCACCGTCGAGCGCCGTCACCGCCATGCCGGAATCGTCGGCCAAAGCTGGCAGACCGCTGGCCTTGGTCGCCGCCATCGCCTTCAACTTGGCATTGCCGATGAAGCTGTCCTCAGTCTCCTCCGGCTCCGGCAGACCGAGGGCGCCGGCGGAGACGACATCGGTGTCATAGGGGGCGAGGAGGTCGTGGATCTCCCGCACCTTGCCGGGATTGTGGCTGGCAAGCACCAGCTTGCCGCCCGCGAAATGCCGCGCCATCGGATTGGTTCCCCCTATCAAAACGTCAGGATCAAGACATCAGGCCGAGCGCACGGCGTTGATGGCCGGTGAGTTCGCCGACACCCATGCGCGCAAGCCGCAGCAGGCTCATGAACTGGTCCTCGGAGAAGGGGTCCTTTTCCGCCGTGCCCTGGATCTCGACAATGCCGCCCGTGCTGGTGAGGACGAAATTGGCATCGGCCTCGGCATCGGAATCCTCGGCGTAATCGAGGTCGAGCACGGTCTGGCCCTGATGGATGCCGCAGGAGACGGCGGCGACCTGGGCGGTCAGCGGAATGGCGGCGATGACACCCATATCCTTCATCAGGCGGAAGGCCTGGTGCAGGGCGACATAGGCGCCGGTGATCGCCGCCGTGCGGGTGCCGCCATCGGCCTGGATGACGTCGCAATCGATCTTGATCTGGCGCTCGCCGAAGCCGTCCAGCTTGGTGACGGCGCGCAAGGCGCGGCCGATCAGGCGCTGGATCTCCTGGGTGCGGCCGGATTGCTTGCCTTTGGCGGCTTCGCGGTCGGTGCGGGTATGGGTCGAGCGCGGCAGCATGCCGTATTCCGCCGTCACCCAGCCCTTGCCGGTATTGCGCAGGAAGGGCGGCACCTTCTCGTCGATCGAGGCGGTGCAGAGCACATGGGTATTGCCGAATTTCGCCAGGCAGGAGCCCTCGGCGTATTTGTTGACGTTAATCTCCAGGGCGATCTCGCGCAGCTGGTCGACGGCACGGCCGGATGGGCGCATGGAATCCTCGTTTCTCGGTGTTTTGCGAATTGCGGCGGAACCTACACCGCGCCGCCGGCCCTGGCTAGCGGCCTCACTGGTAGGTCAGCCGGCCATCATTTCTGCCGGGCGTTATTTCTGGCGGCGGTCCTTGGTCCAGCGGCTGCGATCCAGATAGTCAGCCGGACGCTTGCGCACCCAGGCGATGAAACGGGCAAGATCCGGCTGCTGGCGCAGGGCCTCGATGGTGTGGAAATCGCGCGCCAGTTCCGGTTCGCTCAGCGTGGCGTGGATCGCCTGATGGCAGATCCGGTGCAGGGTGACGGTAGCGGTGCCGCCCTGGCTGCGGGGCAGCAAATGGTGCTCATCTACCGTTGGGCCCGGAAGCAACGGGCGGCCACAGAGCGGGCAGAGGGGCGGGCAAACCAGATCGGTGGCGAGGGGTTTCGGCATAACGGCAGCCAGTTTGCCCGGCCGGGCACCGGACGCCAAGCCGGCGGCTGGAAAGGCCGGCGGTGCTGGCTTTGCGCCGCGCCGCACAAAATCCCTGCCAAAGGTTGACCGGCACCCACCGGTTACCTAGATTCGGAACTTGGCAGGCGATCAAGCTGTCCGTCCCGGGTCTCCATATGGCCCGGCGATATCCGGATAAGAGTTTGATCCAATTAACTATTTTGGGACGATGGACAGGATGCTGCATCAGCCGCGCAATCCCGCAGCGGCACACCGGCCGGTCTTGAGCGAGCTTTCCGAACGCTCGCGGGAGATTTTCCGCCTGGTGGTCGATGCTTATGTGGAGACCGGTGAACCGGTTGGCTCCCGTACCCTGTCGCGTCTGCTCGGTGCCACTTTGTCGCCGGCGACCATCCGCAATGTCATGTCCGACCTCGAGGAGATGGGCCTGCTGTTCTCGCCCCATACCTCGGCCGGACGCCTGCCGACCGATTTCGGCCTGCGCCTGTTCGTCGACGGCTTGATGGAAGTGGGCGGCCTGACCGAAGCGGAGCGGGCGGCGATCGATGGCAAGTGCCAGTCGGTCGGCCGGTCGATGCCGGAGGTCCTGGAACAGGCGAGCACCATGCTGTCGGGCCTCGGCCGTTGCGCCGGCCTGGTGGTGGCGCCGAAGACCGACAGGCCGCTGAAACATGTGGAATTCGTCTATCTTGGCCCCGGCCGCGCCTTGGTGGTGCTGGTGACCGAAGGCGGCATGGTGGAAAACCGGCTGATCGATATCCCGCTCGGCCTGCCCGCCTCGAGCCTGATCGAAGCCGGCAATTACCTGACGACGCGGCTGCTCGGACGCACCATC
Organism: Terriglobales bacterium; assembly: GCA_035563795.1. Taxonomy (GTDB): domain Bacteria; phylum Pseudomonadota; class Alphaproteobacteria; order Dongiales; family Dongiaceae; genus Dongia_B. The sequence goes on from DATMUQ010000521.1 coordinate 2,778, forward strand.
GGCATGGCGCAGCAAGAAGTGCTGCACGAACTGGAAAGCGCCCGCGCCGAGCTCGACGACCTGTCGCGCAAGGTGGTCGAGGCCGGTCTCGCCAGCTGGGCGACCGGCAGCAAGGACGGCGCCCTCATCGTGCGCGGCCAGTCGCATCTTCTGGATGAAGTCACCGAGGTGGCCGATCTGGAGCGGCTGCGCAGCCTGTTTGCGGCCCTTGAAACCAAGGAACAGCTGCTGAAGCTGCTGGAAACCGCGGATCAGGCCGATGGCGTGCAGATTTATATTGGCGCCGAAAGCGAGCTCTTCGGCCTGGCTGGCTGTTCGGCGGTGATTTCGCCCTATCGCGACAGCAACCGGCAGTTGATCGGCGCCATCGGGGTGATCGGCCCCAGCCGGCTCAATTATGCCCGCATCATTCCTATGGTGGATTATACCGCCAAGGTGATCGGCCGCATTCTCGGCTGATAAACGTTCAAGACAGTAATAAGACGTGTTTGAAGGAGATCAGGTCACCATGATGACCGATGACAAGAATACCCCATCCGGCAACCCGCAGGCCGACCCCGCCAACGACCTGGACGCGATGGCGCAAGTCCAGCCGGACGCGACGGTGAGCGATGATCCGGTGGCGGCGGCCCAGGCGGAAGCGGCGGCGCTGAAGGATCAGCTGCTGCGCGCCTTGGCGGAGACGGAAAACGTGCGCCGCCGTGCCGCCCGCGACAAGGAAGACGCGACGAAATTCGCCATGGCCGGCTTCGCCCGCGAAGTCCTCGGTGTTGCCGACAATCTCAGCCGCGCCATCGAGGCGATCAGCCCCGAGAGCCTGGAGAAGGACCCGGCGCTGAAGACCCTGTTCGAGGGCGTCCAGGCAACCCAGCGCCAGCTCGATACCGCCTTCGAGAAACAGGCGATCAAGCGCGTCTGGCCGCTGGGCGAGAAATTCGACAGCAATCTGCATCAGGCGATGTTCGAGGTGCCGGGCACCGACAAGCCGGCCGGCACCGTCGTCCAGGTGCTGCAGGCCGGCTATACGCTGCATGAGCGCCTGCTGCGCCCGGCCATGGTCGGCGTCGCCAAGGGTCAGCCGGTGGCGGCACAGCCGGAACAGTCCGGCGACGGTCGCGTCGACACGGTCGCGTGAGGCAGCTTCCCGCGGATCAAATCCGGCAAGAGGTCGTGGTACTGCATAGCGGCCGCGACCTCTTGTCGATTTGCAAAAGCCCGGCGCCGAATTAAAGTGCGGCCCAACAATATCCGCGATGATCGCCGATGATCGCATCGGCGGGCCGGCGGAGTGGGACTGGAAACCGTGGAACGACCCTATCGCCGCCAATTGCCGCCCCTCAACGCTCTGCGCGCCTTTGAGGCGGTGGCCCGTTCCCTGAGTTTCACCAAGGCGGCTGACCAGTTGCTGGTGACGCAAAGCGCCGTCAGCCGCCAGGTGAAGAACCTCGAAGACATTCTCGGTGTCGCCTTGCTGAAACGCAAAGGGGCGCTCGAGCTCACCGAAGAGGGCAAGAAGCTGCTGCCGGTGCTGACCGACAGCTTCGACCGGGTGGCCGAGGTGATTGCCGGTTTCCGCCAGGCCCGCACCAAGCCGCCGCTGGCGCTCTCGGTGCCGCCGACCTTTGCGCACCGCATGCTGCTGCCGCGTTTGCCGGCTTTCCAGCGGCTCTATCCGGATCTCGAGATTCGCCTGGAGACGCCCTCGACCAATGTCGATTTCGATGCGGCGCCGGTCGATCTCGCCATCTATTTCGGTGACGTCAAAATCGACGACATGATCGTCGATCTCCTGATGCAGGAGGAGATGACGCCGATCTGCTCGCCCGCCGTGGCCGCCGGCGCCAGCGATCTGCCGAGCCTGCTGAAGAAAGGCCCGCTGCTGCATATCCGCCAGGGTGAGGAATTGCATCGCTGCTGGACCTTGTTCAGCCGGCAATCCGGCCTCGACGGCATCAATGTGAAGCGCGGCCTGGTGTTGGAAACGGCGGATCAG
>DATMUQ010000522.1:0-6456 GCA_035563795.1 Terriglobales bacterium
GAGCCAAAATCGTCGCCACCGTCGGCCCCGCCAGCGCCTCGCCGGAAGTGCTCAAGGCCCTGTTCCTGGCCGGCGCCGATACCTTCCGTCTCAATTTCAGCCACGGCACCCATGAGGACCATGCCAAGGTCCATGCCGCCATCCGCGCGCTGGAAAAGGAAACGGGCCGGCCGATCGGTATTCTGCAGGATCTGCAGGGACCGAAGATCCGCGTCGGCGTGATCAAGGATGGGGCCTTCACGGTCGAAGCCGGCGAAAAGATTCGTTTCGTGCTCAAGGATGGCACGGGCGAGAAGAATTCGATCCCCTTGCCGCATCCGGAAATCTTCGCCGCCATCATGCCGGGCCATAACCTGCTGATCGATGACGGTCGCGTGCGGGTGCGGGTGACCGGTCTCGGCGACGGCATCATCGATGCCGAGGTGGTGACCGGCGGCGTCATTTCCAACCGCAAGGGCGTCAACCTGCCGGGCACGGTGCTCGATCTCTCACCGTTGACGGCGAAGGACCGCGCCGATCTCGAATTCGGCCTGAAGCTCGGCGTCGATTGGGTGGCGCTTTCTTTCGTGCAGAAGCCGAGCGACGTCCTGGAAGCCCGCGGCCTGATCAATGGCCGTGCCGGCCTGGTTGCCAAGATCGAGAAGCCGGCAGCCCTCGACAAGATCGACGACATCATCTCGCTTTCCGACGCGATCATGGTGGCGCGCGGCGATCTCGGCGTGGAAATTCCCCATGAAGACGTGCCGGGCCGCCAGAAGGAACTGGTGCGCGCCTGCCGCACGGCGGTGAAGCCCGTCATCGTCGCGACACAGATGCTGGATTCCATGGTTGCGGCGCCGACCCCGACCCGGGCCGAGGCCTCCGACGTGGCGACCGCCATCTATGACGGCGCCGATGCCGTCATGCTCTCGGCCGAATCCGCCAGCGGCAAATATCCGCGCGAAGCGGTCGAGATGATGGACCGCATCATCCGTGCCACCGAAGGCCACAAGCTTTATCGCTCCATCATCGATGCCTTGCAGACCGGCGAGGAGACGACGGCGCCGCATGCGGTTGCCGCCGCCGCCGCCGATCTCGCGGAAGCGCTGCATGCGCCGGCCATCGTCGGCTTCACCACCAGCGGCACCACGCCGGCCCGCATCGCCCGCAAGCGCCCGCCGACCCAGATCCTGGCGATCACGCCGGATGTCGGCGTGTCGCGCCGCCTCTGTCTGCTCTGGGGCGCCCATAGCGTGTTGTCGGAAGACATCCATAGCTATGACGACATGGTGGAGAAGGCGACGGAGATTTCCCTGGCCGAGGAATTCGCCCAGCAAAACGACCTCATCGTCGTCGTTGCCGGCATTCCCTTCGCCCAGTCCGGCACCACCAACAATCTGCGCGTGGTCCATATCGGCCATTAGGATCGACGGCGCCGGCTCCGCAAAATTTAATAGTCATTAACGCGAGAACTTTCGCCTCTGCCGTGCATTCGCGTTGACCGATGCCGGCCGACGGGATCATGCTTGTCCGCAAGAAGAGTACGTTTCTGGCACGGGAACGTACCTGCCTCGAATGCGGGGGAGCGCATGGCAAGGGCAAGCGGGGGAGCGCGTCGCGCGTCGATGCGGCTGACGGAAGAGTTGGTCGCGCTGGTCGAGCGGTTGGAGCCGGATCCGGGTCCCGAACCGGGAACGCGCGAACACAATGATGCCGAATATGCACAGATGGTCGCGGCCCTGCTGGTCGAGTATCAGCCGGAAGAGCTCTGGGTCTTCGCCTATGGCTCGCTGATCTGGAATCCGGAATTCGATTTCCTCGAACATTGCGCCGCCATCGCCAGCGGTTGGCACCGCGCCTTCTGCCTGCGGCTGACGCGCTGGCGTGGCACCCGCGATGTGCCGGCACTGATGCTGGCATTGGATCGCGGCGGCAGTTGCAGCGGCATTGCCTATCGCCTGCCGCCGGGTGACCGCCGGGCACAGCTTGACCGCCTGGTGCGCCGCGAGATCGACGCCAACCCGCCAACCAATGTGCCGCGCTGGATCAATGTGAAGACCGATCGTGGCCATCTGCGGGCTCTGGCTTTCGTCGCCGATCCAATCGGACCGGCCTATGCCGGACGCTTGCCGCTGGAGGACGTGGCCGATGTCCTGGCGCGGGCCGCGGGCCATTGGGGCTCGGCGGCACAGTATCTCTTCCGCACCGTCAGCAAGCTGGAAGAACACGGCATCCGCGATCGCAATCTCTGGCTGCTGCAGGACCTGGTGGCGCGCAAGATCCTGGCGACGGTCGAGGCCGCTCTCCTGCCGATGGATCGCGGCTGACCATTAGTCATCATCCTGGCCGGCGCGCGTGTTGTCGCTGGATGAGATATCTCCCGTGAAGAGTTGATTGTCTTTCTGCTGCGCATCCGGTGAAGATAGCGGATCACCGATATCACCTTGTTGCCGCTAGAGTGCGATGCTTTCAGGTTGAAGCAAAGAGGCTTCAACCTGAAAGCTGAATCGCCCTCTATCAATTTTAAGAGAGACGGATTCAGCCATCAGGCGAAATCACCTGGATGATTTCACCTGATGGCATCCGGCTCTAGATGAACAGGGAAGGAAGCGCGATGACGACTCTCCGCGGTGGCCTCATCCAGATGAAACTGAAAGCCTCGACCGAGCAGACGCCGGCGGAGATCCGCCAGGCCATGCTGGACGCCCATCTGCCGCTGATCGAGAAGGCGGGGCAGGCCGGCGTGCAGGTGCTCTGCTTCCAGGAAGTCTTCACCCAGCCTTACTTCTGCCCCAGCCAGGACAAGAAATGGTACGGCGCCGCCGAGCGCATTCCCGAAGGTCCCACCGTCAAGCTGATGCAGGACCTGGCGAAGAAGCACCGCATGGTCATCGTCGTGCCGATCTATGAAGAGGCGATGACCGGCGTCTATTACAATACGGCAGCGGTGATCGATGCGGACGGCACCTTTCTCGGCAAATATCGCAAGACGCATATCCCGCAGGTGGCAGGCTTCTGGGAGAAGTTCTTCTTCAAGCCGGGTGCCTCGGATTACCCGGTCTTCGAGACGCAGTATTGCAAGCTCGGCGTCTATATCTGCTATGACCGGCACTTCCCCGAAGGCTGGCGTGCCTTGGCCCTCAACGGTGCCGAATACATCGTCAATCCCTCGGCGACGGTGGCCGGGCTCTCGGAATATCTCTGGAAACTGGAACAGCCGGCCTCGGCGGTCGCCAATGGCGTCTATATCGGTGCTATCAACCGCATCGGCACCGAAGCGCCCTGGAATATCGGTGAATTTTACGGCCAGAGCTATTTCGTCAATCCGCGCGGCCAGATCGAGAAGATCGCCAGCCGCGACCAGGATGAATTGCTGGTCCATGACATGAACATGGAGATGGTCCGCGAGGTGCGTGACACCTGGCAATTCTTCCGCGACCGCCGGCCGGAAACCTATCTCGCGCTCACGGATATCGACTGATACCGCTCTCTGTTTCGCGCAGTCGCTAGCAGCGGCAATGCCGTGCAGCGCAGGCGTCTCAACTGTCGACGCAGGATCACCTGGCCGGTTGATCGGCGATTTCTGCTTCCTGAACGCCCGCGTGTCTTTCGCCGCTGTTAGAGCGTCGAGATGTTCGGTACCGGCCGGGCGATATAGCGTGATGTCGATGGAAGAGCTTCGAAAACGCCGCCGCTGTCTCGTAGCCGACCCGGCTGGCGATCCGCGCGATGGGCTCATCGCTGGTCTCCAGCAGGAACGCCGCTTCCGCCATCCGGCGTTCGATCACATAACGGTGCACGGACTGGCCGACGAGCCTGGTAAAGCGTGACGAAAATGCCGATCGGCCGAGCCCAACGCGGTGGCCAAGGTCGCTCAGGGTCCAGGGCCGCGCCGGCTTTTCGTGAATCAGCTTGAGCGCCGGTCCGATATGCGGGTCAGATATGGCCCCGAGCCAGCCGCCTTGTCCGGGGCTGAGAGAGGCGATCCAGCTTCGCAGCACCTCGACGAAGAGCACTTCCGTCAGTCGTGAAAGGACGACGCGCTGGCCAGGACGTTCGAGCGCGGACTCACTGACCATGCGGTGCAGGATGGCCTCAAGCCAGGCACCGTCCGCCGTCGGCTTCAGCAAGAGGACGGGCGGAAGCAGCTCCAACACGCTGCCAAACAGCGGCCGTGACACCGTGAAATTGCCGCAAATCATCGTCGAGCGCGGTTTGCCACGGCTGCCGTGACGAACGACGCCAAGACGCGGGGAGGATCGATCGATATCCATAATCCGCAACGGCTTGGCCCGGCGATCCGAATAGAACACATGGGGTTCACCGCGGGTGATGACGACAAAATCGCCTGCGGTCATCTGTATCTCCTGCCCCTGTCCGAGCGCCAGGGTGGTTGAGCCTTGGCTGAGATAGTGAAAGAGGGCGTAGGGGCGCGCCGGCAACTCAAGATGCCAGGGATGGCCGAGCTCGAAGTGAAAGAGCAGGGTCCCGCCGAGACGAACGCGATCGAGCACTTGGGTGAGGATGTCCATGCCGTCAAGATTAGACCTGTGGACGATCGGACACAACATATGGACGATTGATCCCTATCGTCCGAAATCCGCGCGGGATAGAGCTTGTCGCGGCGGGCCGACGTTCCGAGCGGCGACTATTTCGCTGATTGCAAATGGAAGAACCGCAGCCTTGCTGGAAACGCCTCTCCATCCTCTCGGACTGTGTTCGTCCGACATGCCAACAGGAACAATCAATGCGAAATATCCTCCTCTCAGCCGCTACCGCACTCATCGCCGGAACGACATCGGTCGGTTCCGTCCATGCCACCGAACTGCCCAAGGGAGCAGCCCACAACATCGTGCTCGTGCACGGCGCTTTCGTGGATCAGACGAGCTGGCAGCCGGTTGCTGAAATTCTCACGAAGGACGGCTACAACGTCACGCTCGTCGAAAACCCGCTCACCTCCCTTGCTGCCGACGTCGATGCCACCAAACAGGCGCTTGCGAAGCAGGACGGCAAGACCATTCTCGTCGGCCATTCCTGGGGTGGCGTCGTCATCACGCAAGCCGGTAACGATCCGAAAGTGTCGGCACTGGTTTACGTCTCCGCTTTCGCGCCAGACGTGGGCCAATCATTGGCAGCGCTCGCCAAGAGCGGTCCGGCGACCGAAGGTTCGGCCGCAATCCGCCCTGATGACAAGGGCAACCTCTACATCGATCCCAACGTGTTTCCTTCGGCCGTTGCGGCTGATCTTCCCCCGCAGATCGCCGAATCCCTGGCAAATCATCAGCTTCCGCTGAACGTCACGGCGTTCGAGGCACCGGTCGATACAGCCGCCTGGCGCGACAAGCCGACGTTCTACGTGATCAGCACGAAGGACAAAGTGATCGCACCCGAGGCACAGCAGTTTTTCGCTGCTGAGATGAAGGCACAGACGACGGAAGTCGCCGGCAGCCATGCGTCGCTCGTGGTTCATGCCAATGAAGTCGCTGCGGTAATTGAAAAGGCCGCACTCGCGAAGTGACAGTACCGCTCCCGGTGCTTAGAGCGCGATCGCTTTCTATCTTATTGATGAGAGCCGGGAGCGGTGACGCTTGGCCGTTCTTCGGGGATCGCCGGACGGAAATCTATCTCGTTCTCACGGAAATCGACTGCTCTCTATTTCGCGCAGCCGCTGGCGGCGGCAATGCCCTGCAGTGCTGGTGGCAGGTTGCCGATGGTCCCGCCGGCAGCCGCCGGGTCGCCGCTCTTGAGCAATCCTGTCTTGGGCTGCGACCAGGGACCACTCACCTGTACCGGCAAATCGAGAGCAAGAAAGCCGGTCGAGTTGCGATCGCTCTGCAAGGTGATGTCGAGCGTCTGGTTGCGGAAGTCGACATGCCCCGCCGCATTCAATGTCGCCGCCGTACTGCGCAACCGCACCGGCGCCAGTTGCCCGATCCCGTCCTTGAGATGCATGACGGCGAGCAGGCAATTGACGGTGGCCGTTCCTTCACCCTTGCGGAAGACATTGCGGAGATCGATCGAGGCTTTCTCCAGGAGATCGCGGCTGATGCGGCCGTTCTGCATAGAGAGCATGGCGCTGCCATTATTATCCTTGAGCCCGTCGCCAAGGGTCTTTCCCTGTAGAGCGAGATCGATGCTGCCGGAGATCTTGCCGCAGATCGCCATGATGGGATGTCGCCTCGGAAAAGATGTTTTTGCCGGCTGGTTATCTGTTTCGCGCACCGCCTACCACCCAACATGCACCGACCAAGCAAGAGCAATCCCGGTGTAGCGGGTGAGGTTCCGCGGCGCAAGCGGACGTGATCAGGCCTCGAGCGCAAGGCTCAGTTTGCGCAGGAGATCGGCCAGTTGCCGCCGGTCACCGGCACTGAGCTTTTGTAACACTGCCTTCTCATGCGCCATGTCCTGGCGGAAGACACGCTCGGCGAGGCGGCGGCCCGCTGCGGTCAGCTCCACCAGCAGGCTGCGGCCGTCCTC
>DATMUQ010000523.1:0-2194 GCA_035563795.1 Terriglobales bacterium
CCGCCGATCGGCGGGCCTTTCTTTTTTGGTCGGATGGCGGATTTGCGGGAATAATTCATCCCCTTGCCTTTGTCTTGGGATCGTCGCCAAGATGCCCTGCTTTCGGCGCATCTGCCGACACGTGGCAGATACCGTTTCCGACCCTGTATTCATTTATCGAGAGGTGTTTCGATGGGAGCCTATATTCAGATTCCGGCCGCCAATCCGGGCGAGACGATGGATGCCTATCTGGCGGAGCCGGCGCAGAAAGCGAAAATAGGGATCGTCGTTATCCAGGAAATTCTCGGGGTCAATCCGGGTATCCGCGCCATGACCGATGCCTGGGCCGCGCAAGGATATGCAGCGATCGCCCCGGATCTTTTCTGGCGCCTGCATCGCCGTGTCGAGCTCAATGCCGACATTCCGGAAGAGTTCCAGGAGGCACTGGGCCTGATGCAGCGCTTTGACGGTGATCTCGGCGTCAAGGACATCGCCGCCTCCATCCAAGCCTTGCGCCAGCGTGGCTGCGAGAAAGTCGGGGTTGTCGGCTATTGCCTCGGCGGCCGGCTCGCTTTTATGACCGCAGCACGTACCGATAGCGATGCCACGGTTGCCTATTACGGTGTCGGCCTCGACGGGTTGCTGGGCGAGAGCGGCAAGATCGGCAAGCCCCTCATGTTGCATATCGCCAAGCAGGACAAATTCGTACCGGCGGAAGCCCAGGCCAAGGTGCATGCCGGCCTGAAGGGCAATACGCATGTGACGATCTATGACTACGATGCCGATCATGCCTTTGCCCGGCATGTCGGTTCTTCACGCGTTCCGGCTCTGGCCGACCAGGCCGATAAGCGGACCCGCGATTTCTTCGGGGCAAATTTACGCTGAGCGGCCCGGCCGCTTGCGATCAATTGATGGAAACGGCCGAGACGGAGCGCATTTTCGCGCCCCACCTCGGCCGTTCGGTTTTCTGCCGGGCCTTGCCGGCAAGTTTATGTAGCGACGGGATCAGTGCGACATCAGGATCGGCAGCATGCTTGATTGCAGTACCTGCCGGGTCGCGCCGCCGAAGACGACTTCCCGCCACGGTGCCCGACCATAGGCGCCCATCACCAGCAAGTCGGCCTGGATATCACGTGTCGTGGCGATTAGTTGTTCGCCGGGGCTGACACCGCCTGGCAAGGTGGTGCCACGATGGCTGGCCGAGATGCCGTGCCAAGCCAGATAAGCAATGACCGCGGCCACATCCCTGTCGGCGCCGGCTTCCACCGTCACGATGGTCACGGCCTTGGCCTTTGCCAGCAATGGCAAAGCTGCATGCAATGTCCGGACAGCTTCGGTGGAGCCGTTCCAGCCGACGGCGATCTTTTCACCGATCTCCTTGGGTGGCTCCACCGGTGCCAACAAAACCGGGCAGCCGGCATGGATCAGTACCTGCTCGATGGCATCGCTATGGGATTTGCCGGCAACCCGCTCCGATCGCCCGAGAATGGCGAGATCGAAGAAGCGTGCCCTGCTGACCACGAGATCGGTGGCGGGGCCCGTTTCGTCGCGCCAAGCGACGGAAGCTCCCGCTGTCCTGTCGGTCGGTGCCTTGTCACTTACGGCAAGGCCTTGCCGGGCCAGAGCAGCGTCGAACAGGGCGCGGGTTTTTTGCGCCGTCGCCGCAGCCTCCTTCTCCATATCCTCGATCCATTCAGTTGGCAGCGGCATGCCCATCCCGTCGATTGAGGTGGCCAGAATCTGTACCGGATCGAGGCGGATATGCAGGCCCTCGAGATGGGCGTTGAAACGCTGTGCCAAGCGGGCGGCGATCTCTGCGGTGCCGGCGCTGGCCGAGCCGCCACTGACGGCGGCGAGAATGGTCTTATAGGTCATCGAACACTTCCATTTTGCGAGCAGGAAAATTGCGGGAACAATCACGTCCGTGACGACGGCGTCGTCGTCACGGGTGCAGTCTCAGGGGATGAGGGCCAGTATCTGGCCGCGGATCTCGCCGGGAGGCAGCTTGACGAGGTCTTTGGCGATATTGACGGTGAGGGCTTTCACCAGCGCCGGATCGAGGCTGTCGCGCAGCAGGCCGAGCATTTTCGGTGCGGCAATGATCGCCAGCCGGTCAAACTCATGATGGGCGAAGGCGTCGTGCAAATGCTTGGTCAGTTCGCGGGCGAAATGGCGATGCTCGGTTTCCAGCAGGTCTTCATGGGGCTGGATGGCG
>DATMUQ010000524.1:0-3662 GCA_035563795.1 Terriglobales bacterium
GTGACATTGAGTGTGCCGACAAGGCTCACGCGCGGCCCGGTCAGCGGCTCGGCCAGATCCAGGGTGCCGTCGAACAGCAGCGAGGCCTGCGGGCGCGCCTTGAGGTGCTTGCTGTGATCGGCGAGATCCGACATCAGCAGCAAGGGCACATGGTCGTCGGCAATGGCGGGAATGACCAGGCTGACGAAGGGCAGCAACGCCCCGTCGCGCTCGGTCAGGCTGCCGAGGGAGGCCCGGCGGCAGGACCGCATCAATTGCCGGATTTCTGCCGCGGTTTCGCCACCATCTGCCATGGCTGCTCCTGCTTTTCTGTGATTTATTCAATAGAAACAGCATGTTGACATAAATTAACGGCTTTCGCCAGCCCGCATCTTGCTGCAATCCGGCCCAAATTCGGTCATACTGGTGGCTGATCTTGGCATCCGCGAAGGGAACCTATATCTGTTGTGCCAGGAAGGAGTTAGCGCCGATGCCGCAGACAATCGCGCTGGTCGATGACGACCGCAATATTCTCACCTCCGTGTCGATCACGCTGGAAGCCGAGGGCTTCCATGTGCGCACCTATACGGATGGCGCGGAAGCCTTGCGGGCGCTGGCCAGCCAGCCGGTGGATCTTGCCGTGCTCGACATCAAGATGCCGCGCATGGACGGGATGGAATTGCTGGAGAAGCTGCGGCGCAGCAGTGATGTGCCGGTGATCTTCCTCACCTCGAAGGATGACGAGGTCGATGAGCTGATGGGCCTGCGCATGGGCGCGGATGACTACATCAAGAAGCCGTTCTCCCAGCGCCTGCTGATCGAGCGCATCCGCACTTTGTTGCGGCGCGAACTCAATCGCGGTGGCGGCGGCGAGAAATCGAATGAGGCGATGCTGGTGCGCGGCGATCTGATGCTCGATCCGACCCGCCATCTCTGCACCTGGCGCGCCCAGCCGGTCGAGCTGACGGTCACCGAATTCCTGCTGCTGAAGGCGCTGGCGCAGCGTCCCGGCCATGTGAAGAGCCGTGATCAGCTGATGGATTCGGCCTATGGCGAGAATATCTATGTCGACGACCGCACCATCGACAGCCATATCAAGCGCCTGCGCAAAAAATTCAAAGTCGTTGACGATAACTTCAACCAGATCGAGACACTGTATGGTGTCGGCTATCGCTACAAGGATGCGTGAGTGCCGCGAGACACGGCATGTCGCGCATCGTTCCGGGTCTAGCGCGGGTCGATGAGCGATCTCACCCGCGATCTTTCGACCGACCTCTCAGATGGGAAGGCCCTGCCAGACCGGTTGCGCCTCGGTGCTGCCGGTTTGCCGTCTTTTGGCGCAGCACCGGTGCCGCCCCGTCACAAGCCGCGGCGTTTCTGGCAGTTCTGGCGCCGCGAGCCGGATCGGCAGCGCCGTGAGCCGGTCATCGCCGAATCGCCCGTTGCGGCGCCAGCGCGCGACTCAGAAGCACGTTCAGTAGAAGCGCGTCCGGTAGAAGCGCGCGCGCCGAGGCAAGCAATCACTCAGGAGGCCCCACGGCCGGCCGGCAGGCAGATCGGCCTGCGCGCCGATGACCTGCCGCGCGACCAGGAGCGCCCAACAGAAACGCGGCGCGAGGACGCGCGCAAGCAGGAGGCGAAGCCCCGCATCGCCAGCCGCCGGCCGCTCTGGCAGTCGCCGCTGACCCGGCGCATCCTCGCCGTCAACATGCTGGCTTTGGCGATCCCCGTGGTCGGCCTGCTCTACATCGATTCCTACCGCAGCAGCCTGATCCAATCCGAGCTCGATCTGCTGCAGACCGAGGCCAAGCTGTTCTCCGGCGCCATCGCGGCCGGTGCCGTTGTCACCGATCCCTCGGGCGAAGACAGCCTGCTGCCGGAAGCGACGCGCCAGACGGTGCGGCGCATGGTCGATGTCTCGAAGACCCGCGCGCGCATCTTTGCGCCGGACGGGGCGCTGCTGGCCGACAGCTTCCTGCTGTCAGGGCCGGGCGGCATTGTCGAGATCCAGCCTTTGCCGCCGCCCGAGCCGAAGGGCAATGTCGCCTGGTCGGCCGCGGTTCATGCCTATAACTGGGTACTCGCTTTGCTGCCGAGCGGTGCGCATCTGCCGATCTATGCCGAATCGGCGATCCAGACGGCGGCCGATTATCCGGAAGTGCAGAAGGCGCTCAATGGCGAAACCGGCACCTTCGTGCGCGATGCCGGTAACGGCGCGATGGTGCTGAGCGTCGCCGTGCCGGTGCAGCGTTACCGCCAGGTGCTCGGTGCCTTGTTCCTGACCAAGAGCGGCGAGAGTGTCGAAGCAACCTTGCGCGATACCCGTCTCACCATTCTCTCGGTCTTCGGCCTGGCGCTCAGCGTCACCGTGCTGCTCTCCTTCTATCTCGCCAGCACCATCGCGCTGCCGATCCATCGCCTGGCCGATGCGGCCGACCGGGTGCGGCGCTCGAAGGGACGCAAGGTGACGATTCCCGATCTCACCAAGCGGCAGGATGAGGTCGGCGATCTTTCCGGCTCGCTCAGGGAAATGACGCAAGCGGTCTGGATGCGCATGGATGCGATCGAGCGCTTCGCCGCCGATGTCGCCCATGAAATCAAGAATCCGCTGACCTCCTTGCGCTCGGCTGTTGAGACCGTCGCGCGGATCGAGGATCCGCTGCAGCAGAAGAAGCTGATGAGCATCATCCTCGATGACGTCCAACGGCTCAACCGCCTGATCAGCGACATCTCCGATGCCTCGCGCATCGATGCGGAAATGTCGCGCGCCGAAACCGGCCCGGTCGATCTCCGCGAAATGCTGCAGGCGATGGCCGATATTCATCAGGCGACGATGAGCAGGACGGCGCCGCGCCTGCGGCTCGATTTGCCGCTGCAGGCCGATCTTCGTGTGCTCGGCACCGAGGGGCGTCTCGGCCAGGTCCTGCGCAACCTCATCAGCAATGCGGTCTCCTTCAGTCCGGCAGGTGGTGAGATCGCGCTGGCGGCGCAACGCCGCGGCCGCTCGGTCGTCGTCATGGTCGACGACCAGGGGCCCGGGATTCCGCCGGACAAATTGACGGCGATCTTCGAGCGCTTCTACAGCGAACGGCCGAAAGGTGAGAAATTCGGTACCCATTCCGGCCTTGGCCTCAGCATCTCGAAGCAGATCGTCGAGGCCCATGGCGGCACCTTGATGGCGGAAAATCTGCGCGATGAGGATGGCCGCGTGCAAGGTGCGCGCTTCACCTTGACCCTGCCGGCGCTCTGACGCGCATGGGCCGTGATCCTGCTTGGCATCAACTGGTCAACGGCACCTCGATCGCCATCGACGGGCGCGGCGTCCTGCTCACCGGGCCGTCCGGCAGCGGCAAGTCCGATCTCGCCTTGCGGTTGATCGATCAAGGCGCCCTGCTGATCGCTGATGACATGAGTGAGCTTTACGGTGGCGATGCCGGTCTTTTCGTGCGCTTCCCGGTAGCGGCGCCGGCCGATCTCCAAGGGCGGATGGAAGTGCGCGGCCTCGGCATCATGCCGGTTCCGGCGACTGCCGCGCCAACACCGCTGCGCCTCGTCGTCGAACTCGTCCCGCCCACGGCAATCATCCGCATGCCGGAACCTGTCATGGCGAATTATGGCGGATTCAATGTCGCTTTAACGAAAATTACGCCCTTTGAGGCATCGGCCGTCGCAAAACTGCGGCT
>DATMUQ010000525.1:0-7061 GCA_035563795.1 Terriglobales bacterium
GGCGCCGGTACCTGCGCATCAGAAATTCCCGCCTGCAAAGAAACGGTTGTCGCGTGCCTCGCTGCTGACGCCATCAGTCATGCGCTGAGAGAGTGCTCGCGTATGCAGATCGTCTCGGCCGATGATTGCTTCACCTTTAACAAGAATGAATCATGCGTGGCTGAGCCGCGTCTCATCCAAATGGATGAGTGGCCGCGATGCATCAGTGATCGACATTCATCAAATGATCCGATCCTCACGCCGCGACCTATGCTAGTCTGATGGCTGCCCAACGGAAGTTGTGGCCGGTTCTCGGGCGACGAGAACGGGGTGGATATTAACAGCAATACATTTCCGGCATATCCGCGCCACGGTCCGGCTGGCGCGGCGAAGGCGATACGGTTTTCTCGCTGCGGGGGAGGATTGCCATGCGACGCCTGGTTCTCTGTTTCGATGGTACCTGGAATAGCGCCGACAGCGCCAAGGCCGATACCAATGTCGTCCGGATGGCGCGCGCCATCCATGCCACCCAGGGTACGGGCGGCGTGCAGCAATCGGTGCTGTATCTGCGGGGCATCGGGTCGAGCGGGCTCGACATCGAACGGATCGTCGATGGCGCGACCGGCCTCGGCATCGATGACATCATCCGCTCCGGCTACATGTTCCTCGCCCAGAACTACCTGCCGGGCGATGAGATCTTCCTGTTCGGTTTTTCGCGCGGCGCCTTTACCGCGCGCAGCGTCGCCGGTTTCATCGGCTGCTGCGGCCTGCTGAAGCGACAGAAGCTGGGCGATCTCGGCAATGCGTGGAATTATTATCGCGGGCCGAATCCCCGCACGCCGGCAGGCTTCATGGCCTCCTGCGGCACGGAATGTCATGCCGATGTCGAGATCAAGTTTCTCGGTGTCTGGGACACGGTTGGCGCGTTGGGCATTCCGACCAATATCCTCGGCAGCAGCCTGGTCAACCGGCAGTATCAGTTCCACGACACCAGCCCCTCGCGCATCGTCAGGCACGGCTGCCACGCCTTGGCCATCGACGAGGAGCGGGATGAATTCGTGCCGACGCTGTGGACCGGCACGGTGCCCGACGGCAACAGGATCGAGCAGGTCTGGTTCAGCGGCTGCCACTCCGATGTCGGCGGCGGCTTTGTCGATCGTGCCCTGGCCGACATTCCCTTGGTTTGGATGGCGAAGAAGGCCGAGGCCGATGGCCTGGCGATCGATTGGAGTGTTCTCCCCGATCCGACGAGACTGGTGCCCCTCGCGTCCCAGCATGATCCACGCCAAGGATGGTCGGCGAAGGACAGGTTGACGCCGACTTATCGATGCGTCTGCGAGAAGATGTTCGATGTCTCACCCTTCGAGGCGCTGTATCGGCCCTTGGGCGATGACGGAAAGCCCCAGCCGACAATCGGCGAAGCGATCAATAGCAGCGTCGTCGCCCGCTTTCAGAAACCGGCCCGTGCCTCGGATGACGATGCGACTGGAACGGCCTCTATGCAGGTCTATCAGCCAAAAAACCTGAAACCGCTCTTCGATGGCGGCAAGACGGTTGCCGGCATCACGGTGATTCCCTGAAGGCGCCTGCTTGTTGCGCGCAAGTATTGACATCCGGGTATGTCACTTGCGGAAAAGTGTACGAGCTAACATCGACGCATGAGGCGAGTCTGAGAGAAAGAGTCGATGATGAGAGCCGGCAGCGTTGCGCTGCCTCCTGGCGAGGTTTAAAACAAAACCTAGAGGCCGGTATCCCAAGGGGAATGAGCGCAGAGCGATCCGATGATCGCGGGCCGGCAGGACAGCAGCAACACCAGAGATAAGACCAAGAGAGACACGCTCGACAGAGACAGTGGGGGAGTGCGCCAAATGGCTTACGATGTCAGTCAGTTGCTCACCATGAGTCAAAGCGATCTGGACAAGCTGTTCAGTGCACATGAGGCCGGCCCCATTCCGGATGGCCAGGCCGATGGCACGGCGATCATTGCGCCGGGGACAGCCGTCAGCAAAGACATCGCCGCCTTCATCAGCAATTTCGCCTGGCAGGGAAAAGTCTTCGATGCCAAGGCCGGCTATCTCAAGAACCGCATTCTGCCCTTCGGCCTCAATGCCATCATCGCCAAGGTCTATAAGGCGCCGAGCTGGCTGGACGGCAAGGAATGCATCGTCCTCGATTATTCCGAGACCTCGATCGTCGCCCATTGGGTCCGCGACGAGATCCGCATGATCGAGCCGAAATTCTATCTCGGCAAGGTCTATTGGGATAAAGCCCGGCTGATCGATTTCGCGCTGCAGTTCTAGCGCCTGATCCACCTGTCGGGCGAATCTCGGCAATGATCAGGCAGGGACATATCATGATCCTGGCCCCGGTCCGGCGAGACCGGATCGATGCGTTGCGCCATCTGCTGGCATCGCTCAACGGTCTTCCTGGAACGGCCAATCCGCAGAATGAGCTGGTGCCCTTCGCCCGGTTCGAGAACATCCATGTCGCCCGTTTCGTCATCCTTGACGACCAGACCCTGGGCGATCGCCGCGCTTATCCCGAGGCCCGGTTCCCCGAGGAACAGATCCTTCTCGCCTTCATCGCCGATTGCGACGGCTCCAGCGAGCTCCTGCTGCGGCGCCTTGTTGCTGAGGCAGGTGACGGATTGCGCCTGATCTTTGGTCACTGCGAGGAGATGGATGACACGACGGATCTGCTCGCCTGGATGCAGCAGCGCAATGTCGAACCGACGACCTATTATGTGAACTGGGTCGGGCGGACCGTTCGCCAGGTACGCGAAGAGGCGCAGCTCCATACCAGTCTCCAGGCCGTGCTGCCGAAACTGATGGAGACATCGCCAACGCAACTGCACCGGGCCTTGCGGGAGGCGCTGTTGGCCAGCGGGTTGAGGCTCACGCCCATTGCCGGCAAGAACCTGCTCGATATCCTGCGCCTGATCTGTGGCCTGCTGTCGCTGCCGCTGATCCTGTTGATATTGTCGCCGCTGCTGATCCTGGGCGCGCCGCTGTTTCTCGTGACCCTGCGCCAGAAGGAAACCAGCGATCCGATCATCACCCCGCGGGTCGATGCGACCCGCATCCGCGACATGTCGGCGCTGGAGGATCACGACGTCACCAATCCCTTCAGCGCCATTGGCTCGTTGAAGCCGGGTGCTTTCCGCCGTTATCTCACCAAGGCGATCCTCTACACGGTGAACTGGTCGACGGCCTATATCTATACGCAAGGCAGGCTGGCCCGGGTCGGCACCATCCATTTCGCCCGCTGGGTGCTGATCGATGATGATCGCCGTGTCGTTTTCGCCAGCAATTATGACGGCAGCCTGGAGAGCTATATGGACGACTTCATCAACAAGGTCGCCTTCGGCCTCAACCTCGTCTTCTCCAACGGCATCGGCTATCCCGCCACCGATTACCTGATTTCTGGCGGTGCGTCGCGGGAGCATGAGTTCAAGAACTTCCTGCGCCGGCACCAAGTGCCGACCGACGTCTGGTACAAGGCCTATCCCGGATTGACCACGCGCGATCTCGCCCGCAACGCCCGCATCCGTGCCGGGTTCGAGCGCAGCTATCTCGGCGAGGATGACGCGCGTCGCTGGCTGGCGGAAATCTGATGCAGAAGCCGGTGCATCCATTTGCCACAATTCCCTCGGCGACGGCGCTCTCGCGCGAGGATGCGCAAGATGTACAGGCACTCATCTGGAGCGGCTTCGGCAAGCTCCGCGGCTGCTGCTATCTGCTGCTGCGCGTGACCGATGGGCAAGCGGCGCGTGCCTGGCTGCGCAACCAGCATCCGGCGACCATCGTCGATATCGAAAGCAGCTTTCAGACCGAGATCACGCAGATCGCGGTGACGGCCGCTGGCTTGCAAGCCCTTGGCTGCGCGGCCGAGGGCATCCAGGGCTTCTCGCCGGAATTCGTCGCTGGCATGGCACGCGATCCCAGCCGCTCCGGCCGGCTCGGCGATATCGCCGCCAATGCGCCGCAGCATTGGCACTGGGGGGCGGGAGAGAAGGAACCGCATCTGCTGGTGATGCTGTTCGCCGAAGCTACTTTGATTGAAGCCGCTTGCCAGCGCATCCTGGGGGAGATCGCCGCTGCCGGCCTCAGCCTGCTTGCCAGGCTGGATACCAGCGATATGGGTGAGGAGGAACCCTTCGGTTTCACCGATGGAATCTCGCAGCCGGCGCCGGACTGGCATGGCGACTTCACAGCCATCGCTGCCGATAACATGGCCTATCGCAACATCATGGCGATGGGCGAGGTCCTGCTTGGCTACCGCAATGAATACACGCTCTTCACCGAGCGGCCGCTGCTCGACGGTGCGACCCTTGAGAACCAGATGCTGCCCGCCGCCATCGACCAGCCGAATTGCCGCGATCTTGGCCGCAATGGCAGCTATCTGGTCTTCCGCCAGCTCGACCAGGATGTCCGCGGCTTCTGGCGTTGGATGATGCAGACGGCCGGTGCCGGCGGCGCTGAGGGCCTTGCCGAGGCGATGGTGGGGCGGCGCAGGTCGGGCGACCCGCTGCCCGGCCTCGGGATCGCCGACATTGCCGGGATCACGGAAAAGGAGCGGGCGCGCAATGGATTCGATTTCCTGCAGGACAAGGACGGCTATGGCTGTCCCGTTGCCGCCCATATCCGGCGTGCCAATCCGCGGACCGGCGACTTCCCCGACGGTTATCAGGGTCTCATCGTCAAGCTGCTGACTATTCTCGGGCTGATCGGCACGGCCGAGGCCGATACCATCGCCTCAGCGCGCTTTCATCGCCTGATCCGGCGGGGCCGGGAATACGGCCGCAAATTGGCGCCGGGCGATGCCATCCTGCCGGATGCGCCCGATCCGCAGAGCGGCCTGCATTTCATCTGCCTCAATGCCAATATCGCCCGGCAGTTCGAATTCGTGCAGGGCGCCTGGCTCAACAATGCGAAATTCGCCGGCCTCGGGGACGAAGCCGACCCGCTGCTCGGCAACCGCCAGGCTTTTCCAGCCGGTCATCCAACCGATCGGTTCCGCCAGCCCAGCACCACTGGCATCTGCCGAACCTTCCAGGGCATGCCGCAATTCATCCATGTCCGCGGCGGCGCTTATTTCTTCCTGCCCGGTCTGCGCGCCTTGTCCTGGCTGGCGCGCGACTGATTCTCGCTTGCCCTAATCGAAGGTCTCGTTGCCGGTCGGCTCGATATGGGCTTCGTTATTCATCTTCTGGCGGAATATCGCCAGCTCCTCATACATGCGGCGCCGGGCCCGGCTCTGATTGCCGAGCGGACGATGCTCGGGCAGGCAGTGCCAGGGATTGAGGCGCAGATTACGGGCGAAAGCGAGCTGCGCCGGGCTGTCGAATTTCTGCCTCGGGATCCGCAAAGTTGCCACCGGAATGCGCGGTGACAGATGCGTCGGCCACAGGACACTGGCATCCTCGATCGGCATGCGATGGGGATCGGTCTGCAGCTGGAGCGTGAGATCGAATTCCACATCCGTTTCGGCCAGCGTGCGCACCATGTTGTCACGCAGATAATTGTCGGGCGGCCGGAAGGGCAGGCGGGGGATGTGGTTATAGACCTTGGTGCGCGGCTGGAAGCTGTACTGGCAGGCCTGGCCTTCGCCCAGCAGATAGGGGACGCAGCTGTAATAGGTATGACCGAGCGGATTGGTCTGGGTCTCGTTCCACCAGCTCTGCATGAGGAAGTCGAGGATATGCGTCGCCTTGGGGTCGAAGAAGTAGAAGACCGGCAGATGGCGCCAGCTCCAGACCTGTAATTGCGCATTGGCCCTTGTGTTCGGCGTGACGAAGGTCGGGGTGCAGATCGACAGCAGGTCCTGGGTGTATTTTTCATCCGCCATCAGTTTCGGCCCCTGGACGTCCATCAGCTTCACGCCGATGCTGACGAAACCCACATCGTTGATATCCGGCTCGACATGCGGACCGGGACCGGAAAAGCGCACCCAGGCCGGGAAGCGACGCGGTGTCGCGAAGATGCCATGGCGCAGATTGGCGGGCAGGCCATCATGGATGATGAGCTCGCCCCGCATCAGGCCATGGGTCTTGGTATTGCCGGCGCGTTCATAGGTGCCGGGCTTGAAATCCTTGTCGAGATGCCGCCGCATGGTGTCGATCATGCTCTGGAGGAAGACCTCCTCATCCGGTTCCGGCCGTTCCTCGGCGATGCGGAAGCCCTCATTGCGGCGCCGGGCATTGATCAGCCACTGGATCATCCAGGCAGAGGGCTCACGCAGCAGGGCATTCAAGGCGGGCCGGAAGAAAGGCTCGAAGCGGCGCTCGAGATGCAGGAAGAAGACGAGGATGCCGTGGAGGACATAGAGCAGGCGCATCAGGCGATTCCTTTGCCGGTTATCTCCGCAATGGGAATACGGGAAACGGTTCCCTCATCGGCGAGAATGGCATCGGCGGCTTTCTCGGCGATCATGTAGACAGCGCTGACGATGAAGAAGCCGGGAATGCGGGGAAAGACCGAGGCATCGACGATGCGCAGCCGCTTGACGCCGTGCACGCGGAACTGGCTGTCGACCACGCCGCCGCCCTCGCGCGGACCGATGGGGCAGCTGCAGGAGGCATGATGGCCCCAGGCATTGTCGCGCACATAGGCGGCGAGCTCGGCATCGCTTTGCAGATGCGATCCCGGCATCTCCTCCTCGGCGATCAACCCGCGCTGGCGCAAAGGTTCGGCCATCTGGCGGGCAAAGCGGATGCCGGCGACGACGGCATCAAGATCCGTCGTCGCGGATCCATCCCCGTCCTCGGTGAAATAGTTGAAGTTGATCAGCGGCGTATCGCGCGGATCGGCCGATCGCAGCTCGACGGTGCCGCTGCGATTGCCGGTATGGGCCTTGAGGATGGCCCAGGTGAGATAATTGTGATGCTCGGCGATGAGGCGGGAATAGCCGGGAAAATAGCCGGCAAATTTCGCCAGCAGCGCCATGCAGAAGAGATCGGGATCGCGCAGCCCCGGCCGCGACCGCTTGGAAACGGCGATGGCGGCCCCGCTGGAGATATACATGCCGGAGCGCTCCTTGCGCCACAGCTCGTAGAGCGGATCGCCTTTCTCGAAGCGGGCATT
>DATMUQ010000526.1:0-10160 GCA_035563795.1 Terriglobales bacterium
GATCCATGGCGACTGATCCAGAGCCGGACCGGCAGCGTATTTGTGGTCGGACTGTGCGGCGGATCACAGGCGGAGGTCAGGGGTCGTTCTATATCTTGGAGTGCGCGGTTCTTCCTGCCCCGGCTTCCGGGCCAGTTTCACCGGCTGGAGGGTGAGCCCCGCAGATGTTCCCTAGGTTTGCGATTGTATCGCAGTGACTTACTTGGGTATCCCGGCCGCGAGCTGGGTCAGCCCGCCGGTGGGTGTTACCGTCCCCAATGCCCACCGGCCCTTTATTCCCCAGATATATTCAGAGCCTCTAGAAAGCCGCAGGCGATCAGGCTGCTATGCGACGAAAGGCGACATGTCACGGCGTCGCAAAACTGCCTTAAATGCGTCAGGGCAAAGTCAAATTGTCCCGTTAACGTGATGCTATGAAATGATCGTCGATCATTGGCGTTAGTAGATCAGTTGCGCCCTTGATCACTGATATCTGGAGCTGATCACAACATGCTGCCGAAATTCATGCCGGACCTGTTTCAGCCCATCCGCCTGCCGCGCATCACCTGGCGCAGCCGGCCCTGGTCTGGCTTTGCCCATCTGCGACTTTCCAGCGGCTACCAGGCTTGCAGCTGGATGCGGCGCATCGCGGCAACCGCCAACGACAATTGATATTGGCGCTTCCCGCCGGCCTCAGTTAACAGGCACTTCCTTCAGCACATAGCCCTTCGGCAACTTGGCGCTGGCAGCATCGAGCCGATCGCCGCGCAGGGGAATATCGATCACCGTCGATTCATCCAGCCGGAAACGCAAACTGACGCCGGTGAAGACGTTCTCCGGCTTGTCGACGCGATCGACATAGATGTGATTGGTGCCGTCCGGATAATCGCCCGACACCCACAGCAAGGTGCCATCCCAGTTCAGCGTCGTGTCGTCGGCCGCGTCCTTCGGCAGCACCACCATCAACCGTTGCAGTGGCGCCGTCGGCGAGGCGTAGCTGATCACCGCACCGGCATGCTCGACCTTGCCGAAAACCACGTCATCGGCCTCGGTCGGGGCGATATGCGCGGCAGCGGAGCGCGACATGGCGAAGCCGCCCTTGGCACCCAAGGTCGCCCATTGGTCATTGGTGGTGTTGAAAAGATATTTGCCGGTTTCCAGGCTGTAGACAGCCTTGGTGGTGTATTCGACGCAGCAACCCGGCCGGCTGACAATGAGGCTGTCATTGTCGACCTTCACGTCTTCACCGGTCGCCGCGATGGTGAAGGCTGCCGCGCCCCGGCCCTTCTCCGTCAGCGGATAGACCGTGACCTTGATCTGGCTCGGCTCATAGCTGGGGTCTTCGTTATCGGCTTCGGTGACAGCACTGCTTTTTTCGATCAGCAGGATCTGGCGCAGCAATGGCGCCGTCGTGGTGGCGTCGACCGTGGCTGCGACGAAGGAGTTGTAGACGTAGTAACGGCTTTCCGTACGGATATGGAAGCCCTTGTCGTCCTTGCTGACGCTGACCGTCGAGGGCACCTGATCCTTGAAGAGATCCGCTGCCTCGGCCGAGTGCGGGCAAAACCCGGCTCCGGCCAGCATGCCGAGCCAGAGCACCGCCTTTGCTACCGGCAGCCGGCTCCGCATTGCGCCCCGCCGCACTGCGTCTGAAATCCGTGTCATCATCACCCTCACCTGTCCCCGCTCCAGGATAGAGCGGGGCGGGGTGCGATGAAAGTGGCTTGCTGCGATGCGTCAAAGCGCCCCGATCAAACCGCGCCTGGCCGGTCCTAAGACATAAATCCGCGTTTAACGGATCATATAGACCTTACGGACCGTCTCGTGGACTCGACAGGTACCCTTCCAGTCCTGGGGGAAGAAGGCGACGGTATCCGGGGTGATCTCGATCACCTCGCCGGATTCATGCGTATAGGTGCAGCGACCCAGCAGGAAATGACAGAATTCGTCGCGCGTCACATGGCAGTTCCAGAAGCCCGGCGTGCAGACCCAGATGCCGGTCTCGTTCTCGCCATTCGGCCCCTTATGCAGCAATACGCCCGAGGTCATCGACTGGCCCTCGATCATGGTCGGGACGGGCCCCCAATCCTTGAGCTCGGTCACGTCCTTGGGGTTGCGGATCACCGGCGTGGTGGTGGTCATGATGGCTTTTCCTATCGCAGCATATAGACGTTTCGCAGGGTCTCATGGACCGTGCAGATGCCGGTCCAGCCGGCGGTGAAATGAACACAGGTGCCGGGTGTTACCTCGATCACCTCGCCATTGTCACGCACATAAGTCGCTCGGCCGGCAATGAAATGGCAGAACTCGTCGCGCGGGATCGAGAGCGGCCATTTGCCCGGTGTCACCACCCAGAGCCCGGTCTCCGGCGAATTGCCGCCGACACTGGGATCCGGCCGCTTGAAGAGCAACCGCCCGCTGGAGCGTGACGGCCCTTCGATGCAATCCGGCTGCTCGCCCCAATCGGCGAGATCGTCATAGGTGAGAGCGCCGCTGATATGCGGCGCGCTGGAATTCAGATTCGTGCTCACGGTTTGAAGGTTCCTGTGGTGGCGATTTCGGCGAGGATATTGGCGGCCTTCTCGGTGCCCTGCGCCGCCTGCATGTGCTTGGCGACGGCCTGCAACCGGATCTTCATCGCATTGTCGCCCAGCAGGCGGGCAATGCAGGTGGAGAGCTGTTCCTCGGTCCAGCTATAGCGCGGCAATTGCTCACCATAGCCGGTGTCGTGGATGCGCGCCGCATTGTCGAGGCCATCCCAGCAGAACGGCATGATGATCGCCGGCTTGCCGAAATACAGCGCCTCATTGAAGCTGTTATTGCCGCCATGATGGATAAAGAGATCGACATGGGGAATGACCGCCGGCTGCGGATACCATTTCTCCAGATGCACATTGCCGGGCACGTCCTGGTATGCGTCGATATAGTCGCCGACATTCATCAGGAAGCGATAGGGCATTTTGTCGAAAGCCGCGATCAGCCGCTTATAGAGATCGACATCCGCCGCCCCCAGCGAACCATAGCTGACATAGATCAGCGGCTTGTCGTTGTTCTTGGCGAAGCGCGGCACCTGATAGGTGCCCTCGTCGCGGACACAGCCCTCGAGATATTGGAACTGCTTCGGGTCGAGCGGTGTCCTGCGCTTGAAAGCCAGCGGCTTCGGATAAAGCAGCAGGTTCATCACGGGCGAGGCCTCGAAGAACTGGCCCAGCGGGTAAGGCGGATGGCCGAGCCGTGAGAGGAAATCGTTCATGCGGGCATGGACCGGCTTCACCAGGTCGAGGAAGCGGTTCTCGAAAGCCTCGAACCCCGCTTTGTCATCCTCATGGCAACCGGAAAGATGCGGTGGGATATCGGGATCGGGAATCTCGTTCTCCGAGCAGGAGATAATGCGCACCCAGGGGCAGCCGGCGCGCTTGATCGCCGGGAACAGGATGACGTTATCGACCGCAACGAGATCGGGCTTGATGCGGGCGAGATGCGCATTCAGGCCCTCTTCGGCGAGGATGGCGGAATCGACGATCGCATCCCAGACGGGAATGACATAGGTCGGCAGCTGGTCGATCGGTGAGAGGCGGAAATGCGGCTGCTTCTCGGCGATGAAATTGGCCCAGAACTTGGCGATTTCCTCGTCCGACAGGCCGCCCGACATATCGACCAGATTCTCCTCGAAACCGTATTTCTCGAAGACACCCTTGAAGCCCTTGTCGCAGACGAAGACCGGATTATGGCCCTTGGCGCGCAGGCTCTGGGCGATGCCGACACAGTTCAAGGCCGGGCCGAAAGCCGCCTCCGGAAAAAGCACGATGGTCTTGCCGCTCATGATCACTCCCTTGCTCGGTCACCGGCCGGTGGCAGGGCGGCGATATCCGCGCCGGCCGCCGACGATGACGTTTTTCGCTGCCGCTCTTCTTGGCGACACATTGAGGCTGCGAGCTTACGGGAAGAATGAAATCGAGATCAACGCTTTCATTCGGAGTTGAGCGCGGATTCAAGTTATCGACGGGCATGGGACGCCGTCCTCGGTCGGCGGGTATTGCTCGAAACGACCTTCCACATCCCCCCACTCCAACCCTCCCCCTCAAGGGGGGAGGGATTTCAAAGAGCGCGCAATTCAGCCGATAAGACAAAGTTCGAACGGCATGCGGCTCATAGAGGCGACGTCCATCTGGCAAACAAATCGCGTCACGTATGATGACACTCCATCCGCCCTTGAGGGGGAGGGTTGGGGTGGGGGCGTTTTCGAAAGAGCCTGGGGCCCGTCAGGTAGTTCAATAACCCGGTGGCGTCTGCACCCAGAGCACGCTTGCGGTGTTAGCGCCGGCATTGGCGAAGCGATGCGGCTGCGTGCTCTTGAAGCGGAAGGTATCGCCTTCCTTGAGGATGAAGCATTCATCCTCGATCCACAGCTCGAGCGCACCAGCGAGGACCAGGCCGGATTCCTCGCCGCGATGGGTGTAGTGATCAGGGCCCGAGGAACCGCCCGGGGCGATCGTCACCATCAGCATCTGCAGCGCACCCGGCGTGGTCGGCGTCAACAATTCCTTCTGCACGCCGGTAGCACCCAGTTTCAACAGCGGCCGGGTCTTCTTGCGGACGATGTAAGCGATCTCGGAAGCCGGCGGCAGATCGGTATCCTGGAAGAGGTCGCCGATCGAGACCTGCAGCGCCTCGCTGAGCTTCTTCAGCGAGCGCACCGAGGGCGAGGAAACGCCGCGTTCGATCTGGCTGATATTGCCGATCGAGAGCCCGGTCCGGTCGGCCAATTCCACCAGCGAGAGCCCGCGCCCACGGCGCAATACCCGCAATTGCTGGCCGAGCCAGAGATCGGCCGACTTGTCACCGCTGCGATCCACACTCGCCTGGTCCAGCGTGACCGGGTCCAGTTCCGCCCGGTCGAGGACCATGCCGGCCAGTTCCCGGTCGGCCGCCTGGGCCACGGCGGAGGGCGTAACCTTGCGCCGCGCCGCGCGCGCGTCCCCGGCCCGGTTTTCACCGGTCATCGGCTGCACTTGCGCCGCTGCCTGGCCACGGCCGGCTCCACGATCGTTGGTTTCTCGGCCCATCGAACGCCTCCCTTGGTGCCTTTTTGGTAGCATAGGGCAGCTTTCCCGACAACGCCTTCCCCAAAAGCCGCCTTGAAACCCCATACCGGTCGTTCTATCGGACCAGGAACACGGGAGAACCGCCGGCGACCCGGATGCGGCCCGCCTGCGAAGCTGTTATAGTCCGCCGGGGACGCGGAAAATCGAAGAGATGATGCGCAAAGGACCGAGATTCCTGGCCAAGGCCTGGACCCGATTACAGGCCAAGGCGGATATCCTGCTCCCGCTTGCCCTCCTGCTTGGCGCGCTTCTCCTGCACACGATCGACCCACAGCAGATCGGGTATCTACGCAACGACACGTTCGACAATTATCAGCGCCTCAAGCCCAACCGCTATAACCCTGACCTGCCGGTGCGCATTGCCGCCATCGACGAGCAGAGTCTGAAAAAATTCGGTCAATGGCCCTGGCCGCGCACGACCATGGCCATGCTGATCAACCGGCTCCATGACCTGGGGGCCAGCGTAGTCGGGCTCGACATACTATTTGTTGAGCCGGACAGGTCCTCCCCAGAACAGATTGTCGAGCAATTGCCGGAGACCCCGGATCTCGATCACGTCCGCGAAACGCTTTCAAAGCTGCCGGACAACGATTCGGTTCTAGCGAGCGCCCTGCGTAGCACACCTACTGTACTCGCTTTCGCTTTGACGCAAGCAGATCCCAGGCGACAGCAGCTCGCACCAAAACCAATCGGGGGCTTTGCCGTCGTTGGCGCCAACTATGATGATATGAGTTTCCTGCCGTCTTTCGCCTACGATATTGTTCCGTTGCCGCAACTCACTGCTGCTTACAACAGCATACCGACGGCGCGCGGTGTCGGCGCGACAAATGCACTTCCCGGTCCGGATGGGATCTACCGGGAAATTCCCTTGGCCTTTTCTTACCGCAGCATGCCTACTGTCACGGATTATGATCTCGCGACAGAATATCTGGTGCCGAGCTTTGTTGCAGAGATTCTGCGGGTCGCTTTCGGGGAAACAACTTACGTTCTCAGCAACGGCGGGGCCGTAACTATCCAAACGTTAGGCTCATTCTTACATCAAAGCGGTGTTGGGCGAATCCGCATCGGCAAGTCGCTGACAATACCGACAACAAAGAATGGCAGCGTTCTGCTTTACGACACGGGGCATATCGATCAGCGAGCCTTCTCACTGGCCGATATCATGAAACCCGACTTCAATCGGTCTCTGGTTGAGGGCCGCATCATCCTTGTTGGTGCGACCGTTGAAGGGCTGAACGATCTGAAGTCGAGTCCGATCACACCCAATATGCCGGGCGTCGAATTTCATGCCCAGGCGATCGAACAAGTACTTGCCACCAATCTGCTCAACGAACGGCCATTGATACGGCCCTATTGGGCCAACGTCGTCGAAGCGTTCTTCCTCCTCGCGGTCGGCATGATCATGATCTTCATGATCCGTCATCGCGGTGCTCTGGCAGGCCTGCTCCTGTCGTTGATCACCATTGTCGTTGCGATCGCTGGTTCCTGGCATCTTTTCAGTACCTGGCGGTTTCTCGTCGACCCGATCTATCCCAGTGCCACCATCTTCCTGATCTTCATCACCGGCACGATGATGAACTTCCTGCGGACGGAAGGCGAGCGGCGGCAGATTCGCAGCGACTTCTCGCAATATCTCTCGCCGGTGATGGTGGACCGGCTGATCGAGAATCCCGATCGCTCGGCATTGGGCGGCGAGATCCGCGATCTCACCATCATGTTCAGCGATATCCGCGGCTTCACCAAGATCTCGGAAAGCCTGGACCCGCAGGCGCTGACGCAATTGATGAACCGCTATCTCACGCCGATGACTGATATCGTCCAGGATCACCATGGCACGATCGACAAATATATCGGCGATTGCATCATGGCCTTCTGGAATGCACCGCTCGATGTGCCGGAACATGCCCGCCAGGCACTGCTGACGGCTTTTTCCATGCGCGCTGCTTTAGCGAAACTGAATGCCGAGTTCCGTGCCGAAGCCGCACAGTCCGGCACTGCTCTGCCGGAGATTCGCGCCGGCATCGGCCTCAATAGCGGGCCGGGCTGCGTCGGCAATATGGGCTCCGAGCAACGCAAGACCTATACCGTGCTGGGCGACACGGTGAACACCGCCTCGCGGCTGGAAGCGCTTTCCGCCGCCTACGGTGTCGATCTCGTCATCGGCCATGAGACCGCGGCGGCGGTCTCCGATTTCGCGCTGCTGGAACTGGATCAGGTCCGGGTCAAGGGCAAGGTCCTGCCGGTGCGAATCTTTACCGCCCTCGGCGATACCAGGGCCGCCGAGAGCGATACTTTCCGCGAGCTGCGCGCGCGCCACATCGCCTTGCTCGGCGCCTATCGCCAGCGCGAATGGGATCTCGCCACAGCCGCGCTGGCGGCCTGCCGCGAGGTGGCGCCGAGCGGCATTACCGGTCTCTATGATCTCTATGAGCGGCGCATCGCTGAGTTTCGCCTGCATCCGCCACCGGCGGATTGGGACGGCGTCTATGTGGCGATGAGCAAGGCTGGCTGAAAGCTGGTCTGGGGGAGCCGCACCGGTCTCAACGCGGCATCATGCCGGTGCCCTGGTCATAGGGCGTACCGGCCCAGGGATTGCCAATGCTGTTGGGGCTGAAGGACCGGCCGCTCGACGGCATGGATGATTCGCCGCTCGGTGCGATGGTGCCGCTGGAACTGTAGCCGCTGAGCGAACCACCGCTGGAGAGCGGCGCAAATTCACCACCGCTGCTCGACGGAACGCCGGGCGCCATCTTGATTTCGCCCGAACGCACCCGGGCAAATTCGCTTTCATGTCCGGCGCGGCGCGCTTCGCAGCGTTTGCCGGCATCGCCACCCAGGAAACTACAGTCATTGGATGGCGGGAAGGTCAGCGGCGCCTGACTATGCGCGGCCGCCTGAGATGATTGCTGCGATGATTGCTGGCTGGCTGCCGGCGTGGACTGGTCGGCAAAGGCCGGCGCTGCCGCCAGGGACGCCAGGAGCAGGAAAGGTAAAAGAGCGCGACGGCGTTGCGAGACGTATGCCCCGGCAGCCGGCTGGCGCGAAATCGGATCGATTACTGTCAGGAAAGTCATAGGGAAATCTCCTATGCGCGGGACCCTCACCTTCTGGAGAGATGGGGTAGCCGCGACCCGGCGGCAAGCGGCAGACAGGTAACGCCGCGATCTGCGTCACAGATGGCGGCGGCCGGTCCTATCCGCGCTTCCCTCAGCGGCTTCGGCGCTTTAGGCTGCGGACCCGAAGAGGGGTTTTTATGTCGACTATCGGATTGATCGTCTTTGGCGTGACCGGATTGCTGGCGGTGACCAGCCTGCTGCCGGCGCTCGCCAGCCGGTTACGGTTGCCATATTCGGTGCTGCTCGCCATTGCCGGTTGCGGCCTTGGCATCCTCGCCACCTTACGGCCGATCGCCCATCGGCCGGTCTTGGACGATTTCATTGCTGCACTGCAGCAATTCGATATTTCAGCGGAAACCTTCCTCTACGTCTTCGTCCCCACCTTGCTGTTCGAGACGGCCCTGACCATCAATGTCCGCCGTCTGATGGATGACATCGCCCCGGTCATGACCATGGCGGTGCTGGCGGTGGTGATCTGCACCTTCGTTGGCGGCTATGCCCTGGCGGCGATCTCGCCCTATGGCCTGACCGCCTGCCTGATGCTGGGAGCGATCGTTGCCACCACCGATCCCGCCGCCGTGGTGGCGATCTTCCGCGAGATCGGCGCCCCGCGGCGCCTGTCGCTGCTGGTCGAGGGCGAGAGCCTGCTGAACGACGCCGCCGCCATCGCCCTCTACATCCTGCTGCTCGACGGCCTGCTGGCGGCAAGCCCGATCAATGGCTGGTCGGCGGTCGGCACCTTCCTGTTCAGCTTCTTCGGCGGTGCGCTGGCCGGCTATCTCATGGGCCAGATCACCTGCCTGCTCTTTGCCCTGGTGCGCGGCTGGTCGACGGCCGAGATCACCCTCACCATCTCGCTCGCTTATCTGAGCTTCCTGCTGCCGGAACATTACCTGCATGTCTCCGGCGTCGTCGCCTGCGTCACCGCCGGCCTCACCATCGGCTCGGTCGGCCGCACGCGCATGGCGCCGAAGACCTATGAGCAGCTCGACGGCGCCTGGGGCCAGCTCGGCTTCTGGGCGAATTCCCTCATCTTCCTGCTGGCCGCGATGCTGATCCCGCACACCCTGCGCGATTTGACCGGTCTCGACGTGCTGCTGATCCTGGTCCTCTATGTCGCCAGCCTGATTGCCCGCGCGCTGGTGGTGTTCGGCATCCTGCCCTTGATGCGCAAGCTCAATCGCGGCGGCGATATCGGCAATGGCATGAAGACCGTGATGTGGTGGGGTGGCCTGCGCGGCGCCGTCTCGCTCGCTCTGGCCCTGGCGGTCACGGAAAATCCGGCGATCGACGGCGAGGTCCGCCATTTCGTCGCCACCACGGTGACCGGCTTCGTGCTGCTGACCCTCTTCATCAACGGTACCAGCCTGCGCTTCGTCATGCAGGCGCTCGGCCTCAACCGCCTGACACCATTGCAGCGGGCCATCAAGGACCGGGCGCTGGACATGTCGGCGACGGAAATCCGCGAGCGCCTGGCCGAGATCGCCGAACGCGAGCGCATCGATCCGGAAGTCGGCCTAGCCATCGCCAAGGTCTATGACAGCGCCATCCTGCAAGCCAGCAAGGAAAAGACGCCGGCTCCCGCCGCCGATATGCCGCAACTCGGTACCGCTGATCTCGCCCGCGTCGGCCTCAGCGTCCTCAGCCTGCAGGAAGATGAGCGTTATTTCGGCAATCTGAAGGCCCAGGTGACGACACGACAGATCGCCGAAGCCCTGATGGCCCAGAACGCCCATCTGCGCGACGATCTCAGAGGCGGCGGCATCGAGGCCTATCGCGCGGCGTTGACGGAGAATCTGCAGCTCACCTGGCGCTTCCGCCTGGCCTTGCGCCTGCAGCAATGGACCGGCATCTCACAGCCCTTGGCCTCGGCCCTCGCCGACCGCTTCGAGATCCTGCTCAACCAGCGCATTGTCGTGGTCGAGCTCGTCACCTTCTGCCGGACCCGGCTGGCGCCGCT
>DATMUQ010000527.1:0-4489 GCA_035563795.1 Terriglobales bacterium
CCGCCTCTCTTCACTGTTATTTCTCGCTCAGCACCAGGGCCCGTTCCGGATTCCAGCCGAGATCCACGGCATCGCCCGGCTGCAGGCTCATTGCCGCCAATGAGGCCTTCGGCAAGCGCACCAGCAAATTGCCGAAATTCCGCGCCTCGACACTGAACTCAGTATGGTCGCCGAGATAGATGCGATTGCGGATGACACCGCTATCCCGTGCCGGCATGCCGGTCGGGGCCGCCGCACCGCAGGCCCATAACTCGATCACTTCCGGCCGCACGGCGATGGTGGCGGCTTCATCCTTGCCGGGGCGATGTCCCAGGGCACTATAGGGGGCATTGACGGCAACACCCTGCCCGGTCAGCAAGGTCGCCGCCTGCCCGTCAGCAGCGGCAATGGTGCCGGCGATGAAATTGGATTCACCGACGAAATCCGCCACATAGCGATTGACCGGCGCATCATAGAGTTCCTGCGGCGAGCCAAATTGCACGATGCGGCCCTCGCGCATGATGCCGATCGTATCCGACATACTGAGTGCTTCTTCCTGGTCATGGGTGACGAGGACGAAAGTGATGCCGACCTCGCGCTGCAGATTCTGCAATTCCATCTGCATCTCACGGCGCAACTTGCGATCAAGCGCTGCCAGGGGCTCATCGAGCAACAAAACGGTCGGGCGATTGATCAGCGCACGGGCCAGGGCCACACGCTGCTGCTGGCCACCGGAGAGTTCCCAGATGCGGCGCTTGGCAAGATGCGGCAGACGCACCAGTTCCAGCGCCTCCGCCACGCGCCGGTCGAGCTCTGCCTTGCTCGGCCGCGGCCGCAACTGGCGCAGGCCATAACCGACATTGCCAGCGACATCCATATGCGGGAACAAGGCATATTGCTGGAAGACCATGTTGACCGGCCGGCGATATGCCGGGATGCCCATCATTGGCTTGCCGGCGATCTCGACCCGCCCCTCGCTTGGCTGCTCGAACCCGGCGATCAGGCGCAAGGACGTGGTCTTGCCACAGCCCGACGGACCGAGAAAAGAATGGAATGAACCGCGCTTGATCGCGAAGGAAACGTCGTCGACGGCAGCCAAGGCGCCGAAGCGCTTGCTGACATGATCAAATGCGATATCGTTGGCAGCAGCGGACGATGTGTCGATCGCCATTGCGGTCTTTACTCCCCCATCCATCGGGCGCCGCCTCCCTTGCGTCGTTCCCTTGGCAGTCGAGGCGGCTGTTGACAGACCTGCCTCTTTCTCATTTCCTCTATTCTCTACATAAAGCGGGATTTGGGAGATATATCCCTCTAGGGGTATTTTGCAGAAGATGGCGCCTCTTGGAACTAAAATCGACGCGGCAGCCCCGGTGGAAACACCGCAGGCGCAATCGCAGCAGGCGCAACCGGGGCCGTCACAACCCGGACGGCGGCGCGCCGCTGCTTTGGCGGAGAAGCATTGGCATCGTTACCTGGCGGCACTGATCGACACGATCGGCCATGCGAACTTCACCGGTGCCTTGGTCAATGCCCTGTCGCATGTGGTGTTCTTCGACCACATGGTGATCTTCAGCTATCAGGGCGATCGCCGCCCCTATTGCGTCTTCGATACCTTCACGCCGGAACAGCGCTGGATCTTCGTGTCGCTCTATGAGGACGGTCCCTATCTGCTGGATCCGTTCTTCCAGGCGAGCCGCAGCGGCATCAAGCCCGGTCTCTACCGCATGCGCCAGTTCGCGCCCGACCGGTTCTATCAGAGCGAATATTTCCGCTCCTATTACGTCAAGACGGGATTGGCGGAAGAGGTCGGTTTCTTCTTTCCGCTGAAGAGTGGTGAGACGGTCGTCCTCTCGCTGATGCGGGCGGAAGCCAGCAGTGCCTTCAGCGATCACGATATCGGCCGCCTGCAGATCATCGAACCGGTGATCCGCGCCATCTGCCAGCAGCATTGGCTCGATTCCGGCCGCGATCAGGTCGTATCGCTGCCGAACGATACGGCGCCGCTCGATCTCGATCAGGTGGTGACCAGGATCTTCCAGAGCCTGGGCCCCGCCAGCCTGACGCAACGGGAATGCGAAATCACCAGCCTGGTGCTGCAGGGGCACTCATCGGAATCGATCGGTCAGCAGCTCAACATCTCACGCGGCACGGTGAAAATTCATCGCAAGAATGCCTATCGCAAGCTCGGCATCACCTCGCAATCGCAGCTCTTCTCCTTGTTCCTGACGGCCTTCCGTCGGTTGTGACACGCAAAAAACGCCCCGGCAGTGATCGCTGCCGGGGCGCATCTTCAGATTAGTCCAAATCACAGCCATGGCCGCGATGTTTGAAAACCCGCGGTTACTGCTGGGCCGGTGCCGTGCTCGGCACCGGGGTGGTCGGGGTCATCGGCTGAGCCGGCTGGTTGCTGACATTGCCGGAATCGCTCTGGGCAGCGTCAGGTGTCTCGAAGCGAGGCGCCGCTTCCAGCTGTTCCTTGGTGTAGTTCACCTTGACCACGTCATTGGACGGCTCGACATCGATTTCCTTCCATTGCAGGCCAACCGGCTTGGCACCGATACCCAGCACGCCGCCGACATTCAGGACGACGCCCTTGATATTGCCGTTGGCATCGAACAGCACATCCTTGACCTTGCCGACTTCATCGCCATTGGGGTTATAGACCTTCATGCCGATGATCTTGTTGGCGCCAAGATCGCCGCTGCCTTGCGCAGCAATGATGGCTTCGCTTGGCGGCGGTGTGGGCGCCGGAGCGGCCGCGGTGGCACCCGGCGCCGTGCCGTTATCCGCGGGCGCATTTGCGGCCGGTGCAGCCGGTGTTGGTGTTGCTGCGGAAGGTGCCTGCGGTGTCGTGTTATCGCCGGAACTCTGCGCATAGGCGAAACTCATGGGGAGAGCCGTCGCCGCGACAAACGCAGTGGTCATAAGAAAACGCTTCATATCGCATCTCCTTCACTCTTTGATTGCGAGAGCCGATCGGCGCCGAGGATCCCTGCTGGGAAGTCCTTTCCTTCTCCGTATTCATCATCACAAGATGGGAGAGGAGGCACCGTCAGTGAGCGGCCGGGTGATCGACCACTCAAACGGACCCGATCCGCTGTTCAGCAGATCAGCATCCTTACACCACTAACCAATGGGCACTGGACGAAGGTTCGACGCGTCACGCAAACGTGAGTTCACGCATCGCTTAGTCACGGCCCTGCGGCTTTATCCGGCGAAATGCTGTGCGAGAAAGGCCAGGCTGCGCTGCAGCGCTTTTTCATGGCTGGCCTTATCGAAGGAAGCCCGCTCATCACAGCTGAAACCATGGCCGGCTGGATAGACATGGATTTCGACATCCGGTCGCTTCTGGCGCACGATCTCGACATCGGACATCGGGATGCCGTCATCCTTTTCACCGAAGTGCAACAGCACCGGCACGCGCGGCTTTTCTTCGGCATGGGCCGCGATCATGCCGCCGTAATAACCGACAGCGCAGGCAATGCCGCTGAGACGCGTCGCCGCCAGGAAGGCCAAGGAACCGCCCCAGCAATAGCCGATCACCGCAACCGGCCCTGCCGTCTTGACGGCAGCAATGGCCGCCGCCGTATCGGCCAGGGTGTCATCCAGCGGCACCTTGGCGCGCAGATCGCGGCCAGAGGCAACACCCGGCCCGTCATAGCCAAGTTCGACATTGCGCTGGGCACGATCAAAGAGCGCCGGCGCAATCGCCTCGTAACCCTGTGCAGCAAAGCTGTCGGTCACATTGCGGATATGTTGATTGACGCCGAAGATCTCCTGCAGAACCACGATCGCCCCGGATTTCCGGTTGCTGCCCGGCTTGGCCCGGTAGGCGCCCAGCGTGAAGCCGTCGGCGGTTCGCAGATTTTCCGTAGCGCCCATGTCGCTCTCTCCTTTGCGGATCAACTGATGCGAAGATCGATAAATGCGGTGATATACTGGCCAGATGATAGGTCAGATCGATGACGGACCGGTACCTGACAGGCACCAGGCAAGTCACAGCCGGGTAGGTCCAGTCAGGTTAGGAGAGAAGCTTCACGGCCGCAAGATAGATGCTGCACCGCAGCAGCAAATTCCATTAATCTCGACCACCTGACCACCACCGAATTATGCGCCCACCGCCAGCCGCCGGAGAGCAAGCCATGTCCAAGCAACCTCTGAGGAAAACCCATTGCGTCAATGGCCGGCCACCTTTCGAATGCATCGCTTTGTTGCTGCAAGGTGGCGGCGCGCTCGGCGCCTATCAGGCCGGCGTCTATGAGGCCCTGGCCGAAGCGGAGCTGCAGCCCGACTGGGTGGCCGGCATTTCCATCGGCGCCATCAATGCCGCCATCATCGCCGGTAACGCGCCGGAGCATCGCGTCGACAAGCTGCGGCAGTTCTGGAACGAGGTCAGCGTGACCACCGGGCCGAGCTGGATCGACGACTGGATCACCGCAGGCATTCGCGGCGATGTCGCCCGCAACGGCGTCAACCAGTTTGTCGCCAATCAGGTCGCCATGGCCGGCGT
>DATMUQ010000528.1:0-13357 GCA_035563795.1 Terriglobales bacterium
CAGCGTCACCAGGCCGACGAAGCGGTAATAGGCGTTGCGCATCCGCTCCGGTTCGTTCTGCAGGCGGCTCAGCACCGGCATCATGATGCCCATCAGGGGACCATAGACGCCGTAGATCGGGAACAGCAGCAGCTTATAAGCGCGGTCATAAAAGCCGAGCTGGATCGGTCCCCAGGCATGGCCGATCAGCACGTTGTCGAGATTGCGGGCGAAGTAGTTGACCACATTGGCGCCAGTCAGATGAGCACCGAATTTCAGCAAGCCGCCGGTATCGCCGCGCAGGGTCGGCTTGCCCGGCCGCCAGCCGGAGACACGGCTGGCCAGCAGGCCGAAGATGCCGACCGAGGCAACACCGGACAGCCAGAACGACCAGTAGCTGTGCCAAATATAGGCTGTCACCACGGCGGTGATGAAGCTGGCCACCGCGCAGCACATATCGATCATCGCCAGTTTCTGGAACTGGAGATTGCGCTGCATGACTGCATGATGCTGGAAGACGATGCCGCCGAGGATGATGGTCACCGCCAGCGCCGCCGTCAGCGGCATCACCCGCTCGTCGTGATAGAACCAGGCCACAGCCGGACTGATCGCCACCAATACCGCGGCGATCACGCAGGTGGCGGTGAAATTCAGCCAATAGAGCCGGTTGACCAGTTCCGGCGTGATGTCCTTGCGCTGGATCACCGCTTGCTGCAGGCCCATATCCTGGAACAGGCCGACAAAGGTGGCGACCGGCGTCACCATGGCATAGACACCGAAATCTTCCGGCCGCAGCAGACGCGACAGCACCACCGCAGACAGGATTTGCAGCGAAATGCGGACAACCTGCTGCATGCCGGCGGCATAAGCGCCGCGGGAAGCTGCCTGGCGGTAATTGGGGGACGCGTTAGCCACGATCTACTCTTTCGGTTCGGCAGGTATCATCAAACAGTCACAAGCGATCGGCGGAAGACCCGCGATCGGCGGAAGGCTGGCGCTCATATCGAGCGCTCCGCTTCAACGCGCCGCCCGAGCAGAAATTCCCGCGTCGTTTCGCGCAGCGCGCCGGCGGGCTGCGATGCGGGGGCTTCTCGGCTCACACTGCCAGCAGCCGCCCCCGCTGGATCCTCCAAGGGACCGGTCGGCGGTGTTGGTGGCGGGACGAGCAGCGTGGTGTTGGCAAAGCTCGGCTGTGGCCTGGGTTGCAGCACCCGGCGCACCATCGGCAAAAAGGCCTGGGCCCGGTCCGACCAGGCAACGCAGAGAATGATGGGCGAGAGGAAGAACTGATAAAAGAACTCCGCCTCGACGAAGGTCAGGAACAAATAGAAAAAGAAGATGGTGTGAAACGCGGTGAGCAGGCTCTCCGGTCGCCGCCAGCGGATCCGGAAGGCGCAGAAGGCAACCGAGGCCAGGACCGCGACGATGATCAGCAAACCGATCAATCCGAGATCGACCGTCGTGTTGATGTATTCGTTGTGGAAGTTGAATCCGGTCTTGTTGTCGATACCGAACATCGCCCAGAGCCGTTCGGCCGGCTGGTTGCCGATGCGCCAGAAGGCCTGGTAGCCGCCGCCCAGCAGCAGATGGTTCTGGATCTCGCGGAACGCCGTGTCCCAGAGATCGGTACGGCCGGTCAGCGTCGAATCCTTGCCGAGCATCTTCAGGATCTTGGAAAAGATCGTGTCGCTGCCGACCAGGATGATCGGCACCGGCATGGCGAAGAACATCATGATGACGCCGATGATGGCGATGCTGCCGCCCTTGCGCAGCATATGGAAGGTCATCGCCAGCATCGTCACCGCAAAGAGGCTGACCAGGGTGCCGGCGGAATGGCCGCAATAGATGCCGATCATGGCGATGAACATCAGCCCGCAGGCCAGCATCTTCTCAAAGAACGAGCGACGCGCATAGATCATCAGATAGGTCGAGCCGATGAGCAGCACGGCGGAGCTGCTGGCGAACTGGTTCTTGGCGCCGTAGAGACCGGCGACGCCGTGCAGGCTGCCGAAGCCGCCATACTTCACCACCATCACCAGGCTGGCAAAGGTGACCGCGGCCAATGCCGACATCAGGCTGGTCAGCAGGAGGCGGCGATCGACCAGGCGGGCCGCCGCGATGCCGATGATCATGGTGGCGCCATACTGGATGCCGGTACGCATGGTCCAGGCCGGGTCGGACGACCAGATCGCGCTCATGGTCGCGAAGCTCGGCGGTATCAGCAGCAGCCAATCCCTGGCAACACTCTTGATCAGAAGCGGGATACGCCGGACGAACATCAGCATCCAGGGCGCCAGGAACAGGGCCGCCGCCGGCATACCGTAGCTTTGGTTGAGCTGCAGCGCCAGAAAGGAGCAGAAGCAGAACATCCAGATGATCGGCCCGCGATAGAGGCCGTCCGCCTTGGTCAGTAACCGGCGCTGAAGCGCCTTGCGCCCATGCGGCATATGCCCTTCGGCAATATCCTGGGTGCTGTCCTGCTCCGTCACCTGCGCGCCACGGTTGCCTTGCCTTGCCGCCACCTGCCCGGCGCCGTTTTGGCCATGCTCAAGTATCGGCCGAGTTGCCTCAGGCGCGCCAAGAATGCGGGCCGCCGTCTGCTGCTCGCGATCCTTCTCCGCCCGCTGTGCACCCAGAATCATTGTGTCACCGTCGCGGCCGGCAGCCGCATCGTCAGATTGCGCGCCACGGCGCTGTCATCGAGAAATTGCTGCAGGCGGCGATCTGCCTCCGCTTCCGCCTGCTGCAACGCCTGCGCGCTAATCTGGCCACTGCCCTGGCTGGCGACCGGCGTCACCAGGCGAACCAGGAAGCCGTCGCTGCGTCCGGTCGTCATGCGGTCATGCAGGAGATACCATTTCACCGCCCATTCGCTGGTGAGGTCGCGGCCGCGCTGGTCGAACCAGTAATAGACCAGCTGGCGCTGATCCTCGCGGCCGATCAGCAGGCGGTTCACCCGCAGACCGGCGCCATCGGCCGTGCTACCGGCCACTGCTCCCGCTGTCGATGTTGCCATCGGCGCGGTTGCCAGCCCCGTTCCTGACCCAGGTGTCGGTAAGGTCACGGTCTTCTTGTCGATGATCAGCCAGCCGCCGCCGGGAATGCAGTTGGCCGGCGAATGCGCCGCCGAGCCGACACTCTGATTGGCCCAGTAGCCGATATAGAGATTGACCGCCGGGACATCGTCGCGGCCATCGCGAAAATAGTCGGTGACAATATAATCGCTCAAGCCCAGGGCATCGATCACATCGGGATCGAGCGATTGCCGGTGCCCCATCCAGGTGCCGAGGCGGAGCGGCACCGCGGCGGCCAGCGCCGGCTGCAGGGCCGCTGCCGTGTGCGGCTCAGCAGCAAGATTGCGGCCGGCGAACCCGAAGGCGGCACCGGCGGAGAGCAGGACGATCAGGCTACCCGCCAGCCAGCCATTCGCCGTCATAGAGGGCCGGCCCGTCAGCAACGGAAAGCGCGCCGGGCCGAGATAGTCGAGGCGGAAGCGGCCAGTGCCGCTACCGATGCGCCGGAGGATAGCGATTTCCAGCAGCAGGCAAAGGCTGCACAGGCCGAAGACCACCCAGCCTTCGACCATATGGATCATGCCTTCCGCCATTTCCGGCCCCCAGCGATCGGCGGTGATGCCGATGACCGCGATCCGCACGGCGTTGAGGAGGATGGTGATCGGTACCGTGGAGAGCAGCAACAGTGCCCGCTTCCAGAAGGCATCCTTCAGCAGATAAGCGGCGAGGAAGCCGAGGCTGGCCAGGGGGAAGAGATAGCGCAGACCGCTGCAGGCTTCCGCCACCTGCAGCTTCAAGCCGCCCAGATCGATCACATTGCCGTCCTGGAACACCGGTACGCCCGCCAGTTCAAGGAGATGCACGCCCAGGGTCGAGGAGACGAGCTGCATGCGTGCCGAGAGATCGACATAGAGGAAATCCGGCAGCGGCACGGCGAAGAGCAGATAGACGAAAGCCGGCGTCAGGACCCGGGTCACTGCCCGGCCGAGAAAGCAGTCGCAGAGCCCGACCAGCGCCAGGATCAGGCCGTAGACGGCGAGCGCATTGAAGGTCGAGAGCTGGCTGACAGCAAGCGCGCAAAAGCCGAGCAGCAGGAAGATCAATCCGCGCCAATGGCTGGAGGCGACCGGCCGCCGGTCACTGAGATCGTGCCAGGCCAGCAACAGGGCGATGAAAGGGATGATATAGCCGTGGCCGTATTCCGGCCGGTCCCAATAATGCAGCAGCGGCGCGAAACTCGGCGAATAGAGATAAGCGAGCCCCGCCACCGCAATGAGTGCGGCAACCGGCCAAGTCCACTCTGTGCCAGTACCTGATGCGCGGGCAAAGCCGGCGGATTGCGCCGGTGGCACGGCTGTGCGCGACAGATGGGAGAACTCGGTCATCGTGCCGCCTTAACCCATAATCGGCCGGCCGCGGAAAAGTCGCTCATCCGGTAACCTCACATCTGCGACAGCATCAGCTTCGCATCATCGAAGCCAGGATAGCTCGCCCCGCTTGCCGTCGCCTTCTTCAATTCGACTTCCGCTTCCTGCTTGTTGCCCTGCTTCAATAGCACCGCTGCGTAGTGGTAGCGCATCTGTGGCGTCACATCGGCATTGGCCATGACCCGCTGCATGAAGCTTGCCGCAGTCTGGAACTGGCCGAGCCGGTAGTAGATCCAGGCGACCGTATCCAGCAGCGCCGGATCGTCGCTGGCCTGGAAGCGATCGGCGATCTGCCGTGCTTTTTCCAAGGCGGCGCCGTCCTGATAGCGGTAATCGGCAATCAACTCGGCATAGTTATTGGCGGCAACCTGCACATCGGGGTTGCGCGCCAAGATATCCTCATAGAGTGCGATCGCCTGCACATGATCGCCCCGCTGCATGACGACATTGGCCAGCAGCAGCCGGGGCCGCAGATCGCCCGGCACGGCGGTGACCGCCTTGCGCAGCACCGCTTCGGCATCACCCGACCGGCCTTGGACGATATAGATCCGGGCGCGCGCCACAAAGACATCGGCATTGCGCGTGCTCTCCTGGTCCCCGGCCGGCGCCGCGGAGTTTGCCGCCACCACAGCCGGTGACGCCGCCGCCATGATGAGATTGATGGCATCGTCATATTCTGTCGCCGCCGCATCCACCTGCTGCAAGGCAAGGTAGCAATCGGCCAGCGCCGCGTGCACGCTCGGGGTATTCGCCTTCAGGCTCTTGATGAAGGCGACCGCGCTCTCGAGATGGCCGCGTTGCCGTTCAGCCTCGATCAACGCGCTCAAGGCCGGCCCCATCTGGTCCGGCGCTGGGCCATTGTTCAGGATATCGGCGAACTTGGTTGCCGCCGTGTCCCATTGGGACTGCGCCAGCAGCCACATGCCGCGCAGATAGGCACCGGCAGCACCCTGCCCCGGCATCTGCTCCAGGCGCCTGATGGCCTGGTCGGCCAGGGCC
The DNA here is from genome assembly GCA_035563795.1 of Terriglobales bacterium. Taxonomy (GTDB): domain Bacteria; phylum Pseudomonadota; class Alphaproteobacteria; order Dongiales; family Dongiaceae; genus Dongia_B. Next base: position 5,420 of record DATMUQ010000528.1, read on the forward strand.
CAATCCTTGCGATCGAGGGCGATCCGCGCCTGGCTTTCCCATCCCGGCGCGTAATCGGGCGCTTCCGTCGTCACCGCCTGCAGCAGCATATCGCTGCGCTTCTCATCCCCACTGACATGGTAGAGCTGCGCCAGGCGCGCTTCGATGACATGATTGCCCGGCTGGGCTTCAAGCACTTCCGCCAGGGTATCCGCGGCCAGATCCACGTGACCGACCTTCACCAGCGCCTCAGCCAGAAGCTGCGACGCCTCGGGGTTGCGCGGATGATCGCGCAGCAGCGAGCGCAGATCGGTGATGGCGACCTGATACAGGCCCTGGGCATTGTTGATCGCCGCGCGCAGGAACAAGGCGTCCTGGTTGTTCGGCCGCTTGGCCAGCACCGTCGCCAATTGCTGTTCCGCCGCCGCCTGGTCGCCATTGGCGAAACTGATCCGCGCCAGTGCCGCCCGCGCGGTCATGGCGGATTCTTCGGAGCCGCTTTGCGTCACGATCTGGTTGAGGATGGTGACGGCGCGCGCGCTGTCATTGTGGCGCACATAGAGGTCCGTCAGCCAGAAGAGATAGCGGTCGTTGTTCGGCTCGGCGGTGATGAGCGCATGCAATTCCTGCTCGGCCGGGCCGATGCCGCGCTTGAGATCGAGGAAGGAGATCAGCAGGCGCTTCATCTCCATGTCATCCGGCATGGCGGCGACGCCGTCACGCAGGACCTGCTCCGCCCGCGTCAGATCGGCAAGATCGGTGAAATAGGCCGCCGCTTCTGCCCGGAAGCTGCGTTCCGCCGGATGCATGGTGAAGATCTGCTGATAGGCCTCGGCCACCTTGTCCGGCAGGTTATGCTTCTTGAAGAGCCCGACTTTGAGCGCCAGCAGCGAGGTGTCCTGGGGGTTGCGCTTGATCCCGTCCTCCAGCGCCGCGGCGGCACCATTGAGATCGCCCCGCGCATCGCTGATACCGACCTGGACGGAAATCGCCGGCACATTATTCGGTGCGTTCTTCAGCGCCTTCGTCACATCGGCTTGGGCGCCTTGTATATCCTGGTGCCGGAGCTTGATGGCGGCATTCAAGGCCAGGGCCCCGGCATCCTCGGGGTTATCCTGCACCACCGTATCCAGCCGCTTCTGGGCTTCGTCGAAACGCTCGGCGCCGAAATAGAAGCCGGCCAGCTTGACCAACGCACCGGCATGATGTGGGTCCTGCAACTCGGCCTGCGAATAATCGTCGAAGGCGTTCTGCAGGTTGCCGCCGGCTTCATCCAGCAGACCGACCTGATAATAGGGCTCGGCCAGAGTCGGCTTGATCTTGATGGCGTTGCGGAATTCCAACCGCGCCTTGTCAGGCTGCCCGGAGGCGACCAGTTCCTCGCCATGTTTGACGTACTTCGCCGCCCGCGAGTCCGGATCGCCACATCCGCTCAGCAGACCGATCGCCAGGATACCGGCAACCGGCAGAACACGCCTGAAGGTTCGATCCATGCATTCCTCCGTCAGGACGCCGCCAGGATTTCCGACGTGTGCGACATGCTGGCGATTTCCTGCTTGAAGCGGTTGCGCTCGAAGTCCTCGGGTAATGGTCGGAACGGGCTGAGACCGGTGGTGCTGCGATCGGCCACCACGTCGATGATGGTCTCGATATTGACGTGCCGTGCTTCCTCGGCGAAGGCATAGACCAGCGACAGGTCACACAGCAGATTGAGCAGCCGTGGCACCCCGCCGGTGAAGTAATGTGCCGCGAGGCAGGCGAGATTGTCGAAAATCTCTGGCCGCCCATCCACTACCGACAGGCGGTAGCGGATATACTGCATGGTTTCCTTATAGCCGAGCGGCTCAAGGTGATAGTGCACGGCGATGCGCTGGGCAAACTGGCGCAATTGCGGCTGCTTCAGCACCGCCAGCAATTCCGGCTGGCCGACCAGGACCACCTGCAAAAGCTGGTCCTTCTCGTTATTGACATTGGAGAGCATGCGGAGGTCTTCCAGCATATCCATGCTGAGGTTCTGTGCCTCGTCGATTACCAGCAAGGTCCGCTTGCCGGTGCCGTATTGCTCCACCAGGAATTCGATGAACTGATTGTAGAGCGCGATGGTGTCGAGCTCGCGATGTTCCAGGCCATAGGCCATAGCGATCAGGCTCATCAAATTGCCGAAACCGGCACTGGCATTGGTGACGACGCCGACGGTCAGGGTCTCATTTGCGGCGCGTAGGAAGCGCCGCACAATGGTCGTCTTGCCCGCCCCCACTTCGCCGGTGATGACCACGAAGCCAGCCTGGGTCATGATGCCGTAATCCAGCAGATTGAGCGCCATGCGATGGCGCCGGCTCATGTAAAGGAAGTCGGCGTCAGGCAACAGGGAGAATGGTTTCCCCGACAGGCCGAAGAACTGCTCGTACATTGCTGCTCCTGCGCCCCCGCACTCAACGACGCTTCTTGCCGCGTTCCGCGGCGTTATTCTTGCGATTATAGCCACGTTCGGCGGCGTTATTGAGCACGGTGCCGACGACCGTGGTATTCGAGAGCACATGCATGGCCTGACGGACTTCGTCGGTCTTGGTGGCGCCTTCGCGCACCACCAGTAGCACTCCGTCGACATGAGGCAGGAAGCCGATGGCATCGTCCTGGGCGAGCAGCGGCGGCATGTCGTAGATGATGATGCGGTCGGGATAGCGGGACTTCAGCTCCTGGGCCAAGGCCGCCATTTTTGGCGCACCCAGCGTCTCCGAGGAATTGTCCAGGCGCCGCCGGGTCGGCAGCACCACCAGCCGTTCATGCGACGGGCGCACCAGGCAATCGGCGATCGGCGCATCATGCAGCAGGTAGTCGCACAGCCCCATCTCCGGATTGATGCCGAGATACCGGTGCACGCTGGGGCTGCGGAAATCGAGATCGACCAGGCAGACCGTCTGCTTCACGTCAAGCGCGATGCTCATCGCCAGGTTGATGGCGATGGTGCTCTTGCCGTCGCCATAGCGTGGGCTGGTGACGGCGATCGAACGCAGATTGTTCCGCGTCATCAGTTGCATCACCTTGGTGCGCAGGATGCGGAAGGTATCGGCCTCCATCGCCTTGCCATGCCGGGCGACGATCCGGTTACGCTCCAGCTCGGGCTCGACGAGACTGACCAGCCGCGTCTGCGCCGGCGCCGGTTCTTCCACCGGCATCAGGTTCGGCTCCAGCTTGGTGACAGTGGCGCCGTTCACTTCCCCGGCCGCCATCCTGCCGAGCGCTTCGCGACCATTGATCGCCCGAATATGATCGAGGGCGTCGCGTCGCTGCTCGCGAGCCTTCATCAGTGCTTTTTCGAGCCTATCCAATGCCAATCTCCACTACACAAGTGTTGGTTCTGCTCACTAGCTGTCTTCCCAGCCAGAACGATATGCACTTGCCGGCTCACACGGAGCCGGCGAAACGCTGTGCGATCGATGCCCAGAGGACATCAAGGGGTTGGACATACTGGTCATAGAGGTCGGCACCACCGACGACGATCACCACGACGCCCACCGCAGCCGCAAATTGATAGACGTGCCGCCGTCGGCGCTCTGAGGGTGTTGCGATCCGCGGCACTGCCACCAAGGGCGGCACTCCGACCAGAGCCGTCAACTGCCGCGTGCCATGCACCGAGCTGTTCAGCATTTCCATCAGATAGACACCGGCGAAGCCGCCAAAGAGCGCCATGACGATGCCGAGCGCCAGCACGATCTTGCGTGGCGGCATGCGCGGCGAGGTCGGCAGGTCCGGTGAATCGATCATCGTCAACCGTTCGCCCTTGCGGTCCTGCTCCAGTTGCTGGTTCATGCTGGCGGCGAGCTGCTTGTCCTTCAGATCACGGTAGCGCAGCTGGGCATTGTCGTAATCGCGATTGAGCGCCGCGAACTGCCGCTCCACCGCCGGCGTCGCCGCCACCCGGCCATCATAATCGGTCTTCTGCTTGCGGGCGTCATCCATTTGGGTTTGCAGGCTGCGATATTGCTGATCGAGCGACTTCAGCTGGTAGGTCAGCATGATATAGGCCGGATTGTCGGCATCGCCGACCGAGCCGTTCGCTGTCGTCTTGGCGTTAGAGTTCTTGCCGACCTGGGCCTGCAAGCCGGCAATCTGCTTCTTCAGCTTGACGATATCGGGATAGTCCGGGCCGTACTGGCCTTCCATGCCGGCGAGCTTGCCTTGCAGGGCCTTCAGCTGAACGGCCGGTGTCGTCAGCAGCTGGCCGTCATCAACCACCCGTGAATATGGCTCGGTATTGGCAATCTGGGATTGCAGATCGCCGCGCTGGCGGTCCAGCGCCTGCATCTGCTGGCTGAGGGTTGCCACCTGCTGTTCGGTGCTGGCCGCCATCTGCATGTTGAAGGGCAGATCTTCTGGGCGGGTGCCCTGATGCTGGTCGCGGAAGTCCTTGATCGCCTTTTCCTGGTCGCTCAGCTGCTTTTCCAGCTGCGCGATCTGGTCGGTGATGAAGGCCGAGGTAGCCGCCGCCTGGTCGCGGCGCTGCTTCAGGTCGGCATTCAGAAAGCGCGAGATCAGCTCGTTGGAGACTTCCTGGGCCACCAGCGGGTCGCCGTAATCGAAGCTGATGGTGAAAGCGATGGCCGAAAGCTGGCGGGCATTGAGATGCTGCGCGGCGCTGGGATTGGCGAGATCCGAACTCTTGAGGTCGAGCAGGATGGCGTCCTGCATCTTCTTCACCACCTGCGCCATCGGCATGGTGTTACGCAGCTGGGGATAGAGGTTGAACTTGGTGATGACGTCGATCAGGTTCGGCGTCGCCGTGATCCGGTCATGGATCTGCTCAATCCGCTGGTCGATGAAAGCCGCGACGGCGGCATTGAAATCGGTCGGGCCGGTCGCCATGACATCTTGCGGGATTTCCGGCTGCTCGATCTGGACTGTGCCGGTCGAGCGGTATTTGGGCGGCCATAAAAAGGCAAACGAGACAGCAGCCAGCAGGATGCCGGCAGCGGTCAGGAAGTATGCGAGCCGGTGACGTCGCCAGATCGCCAGGTAATCAGTTAATCCCACAGGTTCCATTTGCCTATTCCATGTATTCGATCGCCAATTTGGCGTTCGTTCTCAATTCAGCCGTTACCAGCTCGTCAGTGGAGTGAACGGACTATAAGTAACGGTCAGCATGACCGTATGTCCCTTCGCCGTTCCACCCTCGCCGAACTGTGATTCCTGCCGATAACGATAGCTTGAGCCGACAACTAGTTCCCGGGTGACATTATATTGCAGTGCAGCTGACCCCTCGATGTAATCCTTCAGGTGGCCATCCTTGCTCAAACTGTAGTCCTGGTTGTGATAGGTGAAGTCGACTACACCCGAGAAGCGTGGCGTGAAGTGATGCGTCTCTTTGAGGGAGATGGCGGTCTGGGTGACCTGCTGCGCCGAGCTCTGCGGCACCAGCTTGCGGGCGACGGACAGCGTTACGACATCGGGGTCTTCCCCCTCAACGCCATAAGTCAGCGCGAAGTCGTAGAAGTAGTCGTTGTCCCAGCTGCTGCCGTCGCTGTCGCTGTTATTATGGATGACGTGGTAGCCGACATCCGCCGTGGTGGTGAAGCGGTTGCTGAAGTGATGAATCCAGCCGACATACGGGCCGACAGAATCGCCTTCGCTATCCCGGCCGCTCAGCGTGTCGAAATGTGATGCCTGCAGGGCGACGAAGCCGGTATCCCGCAGGGTGAAGGCATACAAGAACTTCGGCGAGATGCCGTAGGATTCATAATCCGTGAATTCAGAGGTATTGTCATAGAAGTTCGCAAGGTAGTTTGCGGTAACGACGACCTGCTCGACTTCATTGATGTTGTAGCCGAATTCCGGTTGGAAATTGATGCCGGTGTGACGAACACCCGCGACGTTGTTGCCGGAACTCTCGATTTCACTGGTCCGCGTGGTGTCGTAAGCGAAGCCGCCCTCCAGTTTGACGTAATAATCGTCACCCTGGTAGTTCAGCGTCGTGTAGTTGTGGACGTCGGTCGAGTTGAATTCTTGCAGGTTGAACCGGCCGTCGCTGACGAAGGTGTCTGTGTTCAGGGTCAGATCGGGCGTTTGGCCGGTGAGGATGAGTTCCGGCACGGAATTCCAGCCATAGAGCGTCTTCTCGCCTTTGCGGTCGAGCAGTGGATTGGTATCCATCTCGAAAAAGCCGCCCAACTTTGCATTCAGGGTGAAACCGTCAGCCCGTGCGGTGCCGATCGCCGTCGCCCCGGTCATCATGACCAAGGCGACCCGCATCACAGCGGTCAGGCACCGCTTGCTGCCAAAGCCTGCCATGTTGTCGTGCATCGACTGGTCTTAGAACAGGCTGGAAGCCGGAACGAGCACGACGTCGCCCGGTTGCAGCACGAGATCCTTGTCTAAATTCTTGCCGTCGAGAATGTCTTCGTAATAGGGGAACTCGAGATGCTCGTCCTTGCCGTCCTGGTGATGGCGGACGATGCTGATGCGCTTTTCGGAGGCATAAGGCGTCAGGCCACCGGCCAGGCTCAAGGCCTGCATGACGGTCAGCGGATGGGCGGCGACAAATTCGCCGGGCTTCAGCACCTGACCGATCACGTCAACCGTGTTGCCGAGGGCATTCTTGACGACGACCGTCACCGGAGCATCGGGGATGGCCTTTTGCAGGCCGGCCTTGATTTCATCCTGCAGCTGGCCGACGGTCTTGCCGCGCGCCTGCAGCGTGCCGACCAAGGGGAAGGCAACGGTGCCATCCGGCAGCACCAGGGTCTCGCGGTCGAGCCCCTCTTCCTTCCAGACCGTGATCTGCAGAACATCTCCCGGGTTCAGCTTGTAGTCCGCATCGACTGCATGGGCGACTGAGGGCGTGAGACCAGCAAGCAAGACCATCAACATCAACGGTCGAAAGAATTTTGTCATTGTTACCCCTTGTTTCGATCCTATCGGTGACCGACATTGCAGGAAGAGGGTCGTTGGGGACCCTCGGCGACAGCAATACCGGCCTATATCCAGCCATCCAGCCGACAATCCTGCACTTCGCCCAGCAGGCAGGTATCGGTGGGGGATGGCTGTGTCTTTTGAAGACAGTGACTTTAACCGGCTCCTAAACGGAGTTGGCTGGTCCCTGGTTCCTCGTAGTGCCGCGAATCTTTTCCATAGCCCCCGCTTCTCTCAACTAATAATGAGCGCCAGCTTCCCGGCTCAGCCGGCAACCAGCTCCGGCGCCGGTCCGCCTCGCTGCGGCGCCGGCGCCAGAAACAACCGGAAACAGAACGAAAAAGGGCGCCACCGGCCGGAGACGATGGCCGGAAGCGCCCAAAGGATCGGGCAGAAGCGGTACCCCGCCCCTGCCGGTACGCTCATCCGTATGCGCTCACCCACCCGGCCGATAGGCTGCCGGGCTGTTCACGTCATACGGCCATGCGACCACGCCGGCGCAGGCGGAGACCCGCCAGGCCGAGCAAGGCAACACCAAACATCGGCAGCGCCGCGGGCAGCGGAACGGCCGAGATATGGAGATTGCCACTGACATTCTGCCCGGCCACACCCGAGGTGACGGTCAGCAGCAGGTAATAGGCACCCGACTTCAGCAGATTGGCAAAGTCCAGGAACGAGAAGGTCGTGGCGCCATTGGGATACACCGCCGAGCTCTGGTCGACCTGGCTCAGCAGCGTATTTGCCGAGTCATAAAGACCGAAAGTAAAGGTCTTGAGAGCCGCCAAGCTCACCGACGAAGCGGTGAGCGAAGCCGCCAGATTATTGGCAGCCGTGGCGATCGAGAAATTGACGCGGAGTGTGCCAGTCCCGGCGCCATCAAGCACGAAATTCGGCTGACCGGCCAAATCCGTACCAAACGCCGCATTCGTCGGACCGGTTAGGGTCCCCAAATCCTGCGTTACGGTTGCGGCTTGCGACACCCGGCCGAGACCGAGGAAGACGCTTACCGCCATAACCAGGGCAATACCCAGTTTACGCATTATATAACCCCCT
>DATMUQ010000529.1:0-2836 GCA_035563795.1 Terriglobales bacterium
TCACCGCCAGCCAGCGAGGAGAGACATGTTCGCAGCCAAGACCATCGAGACCACCGACAAGCCGGCCTTCTATGCCGAGCTCGCCGAGCAATTGCGCGGTCTGCTGCATGGTGAGCCTGACGCCATCGCCAATGCGGCGAATACCGCGGCGCTGATCTATACCAGCCTGCCCGATCTCAATTGGGCCGGCTTCTATTTCATGCGTGCGCGAGATGAGCTGGTGCTGGGCCCGTTCCAGGGCAAGCCGGCTTGTGTGCGCATCGCCAAGGGCCGCGGTGTCTGCGGTGCTGCCGCGGAGAGCCGCCAGACCCAGCGCATCGCCGATGTGCATGCCTTTGCCGATCACATCGCCTGCGACGCCGCCTCGCGCTCGGAGCTGGTGGTGCCGCTGATCAAGCACGGCAAGGTCATCGGCGTCCTCGACCTCGACGCCCCGATCCCCGACCGCTTCGACGCCGACGACCAGCGCGGCATCGAAGAGATTGCCGCGATCTATCTCGCGGCAAGCGAGATCGGGTAAGTATTGCAGATCGGCAGTGGCGCCGCTTCACCAGTCCAGCTCGTCATAATATTGTATTCAGTTTTGGCTGGGGCTGCAGGCACTGGCTTTTCAGCGAATGCACCCAGGCCAGCGGTTGCCATCGCCCACGCTGCCAAGTATCAGATCAAGCGGATCGACGCACTGCTCCGCTACCCCTATGATCAGGGCAATCGGTTGCCAGGATGCTTAAACAGGAGCAGTGCCCTGTCCAAAAACAAAGGCCGCAAGCACGATCAAGTTGGATTGCTTGAAGAAGTAACGACCTTACCACCGACCCTATGGCAGCTTCATCCCTTGCTGACCAAGGTATTCCTGGGCTTGGCCCTGGCACCCGTTCCGATCGCCTTCATCTTCGACACGGGCCTTTGGGCGACAAGGCTATTGCCGCTGACATCGAAAATTGTCTCGCCATATCTCTTGACCGAATATGGACAGACAATTCTCCGTATAGAAGCAATCAGTCCTGCGCAGATCGCCGAAGATGACTTGCGAATATGTCTCTTTCTCTTCGTGTTGCTGATCCAGCTCGCGGTTGTTGTTTGGATGATCTGCGCAAATGCAGGAGCGATCAGAACCTATATATTGGCCAAGCGCCAACGGGATGGTGACCTGTCTTACATGCGTGAGTTCGTGCTTCTTTTAATGGCTCTACCCGTCCTGGGCATCATCGATCTCATGTTTGGTGGCTATATCATGCATTGGATCGAACCGGTTTCCCAAAGCTTCTACGAACATAGGCGCGGCGTAGCAGCAGGCTACGAGATACTCGTGCTGATTGGCCTGCTGTGGCTGGGAACGGTCTACGGTGTCGGCATCTGGCTGGCGGCTCGATTTGCTCCGGAAAATGGAACATCTCAAAGCGGCACCGTGGTGTCAGCAGAAGCGCCCAAAAGCGATCGCGAGTCTTGACGTTTCGCGGCTAAGGTAGAAAGACACGCCGCCATCTATCTGGCGGCCAGCGAGATCGGCTGAGCGCCGCCCGCTGCCTGTTGCGCAAAGCGGACACCCGCGCCGTCGATCACCTGTAGAAGACGTAGTCGGCTGTGTAGTCGACGCGTTGCTCGGCGCCGTCGGACGGGCAGGCACCGGTTGGCTTGATGCCGCCTGAGGTATCGATCCGCTGGACGAAACGCACCTTGGCAAGGACGCCGGGGCCCTGGGATTGCGTCGATAGCAGCAACCAGGGAATGGTGTCCGCTTTTGGTGCGGGTTCGGTGGCCATGATCGTGCCGAAGGCCTTCGATCCGTCAAACGCTTCCCAGGTCGGCCCGGCATAATGCCTGGCGAACAGCTTTCCGTCTGCCTCGGTGAGCTCGGCTTCAGGGGCCTTGAAGCTCCATTTGCTGCCATCGCTTTTGACGCGACAGGTGTAAATCTGCACGCCCTTCGCGGCGTATTTGCCGACCAGCCTGGCGCCCTGCGGCAACGCAAGCTTGGCCGGAATATCCTGGGCGACAGCGGAAGTCGCAAACAGCGCCATCGCGGTCAAAGCGAGTAGCGAGCGGGTGAGCATGAGCGTCTCCTCTTCCCGGGTTGTGGCGCCGGTCTCCTTGTCGATGAACCGATGCGCGGGATAAGAGTGGGGAGTCGCCGTGCCCGCCGAAAGAGATAATCGCGCGCCTATTACGGCTGTAACGCGACTCATCGGTGTTGAACCGGGCAACCTTGTCATGATGGGACATGCGGGAAAATCGACCTAGTCTAGGTTCAACTGCTTTTCCCTGGAACGCGCATCCTTCATGTGAAGGAGAATATTCGCAAACTCTTTAACGGATGATGATCTGGCACGATGGAAATCGCGGCGGAAGAATGGGCGCAGTGCCGTTCTCCCATCGAGAGAGAGGATACCGCATTGATCGCAGAGGGAGTAATCTGATCACGGGAAATCGCGCAATCGAAAAGGAATAACCCGGGTGCTGGGAAGCTGCACCTCATTCCATGGCCAGGAGGCAGGTTATGACCGACACGCAGTGGTTCTGGAAAGGCAAGTGGGTTGAGTACTGCAGCTGCGATTGGGGCTGCCCCTGTGAATCGAACGCGCCGCCCTCGCGTGGCTATTGCGACGGTGTGGTCGCGATGCACATCGACGAGGGCCATTTCGGCAACGTCAAGCTTGACGGCATCACGGTCGTCGCGACCTTCTTCTTCCCGCGCGCCCTGCATCACGGCCACGGGCAGATGCAGCCGATCCTGCCGGCTTCGACCACACCGGAGCAGCGTGACGCCGTCTTCGCCATCATGTCCGGCGAGGGACAGCCGCCCAACACCATCTTCCCGATCTTCCACGCCATCGTC
>DATMUQ010000530.1:0-5422 GCA_035563795.1 Terriglobales bacterium
CATCAACACGACGCCGCTGCCTGTGCCGCAATGGCTCGGTGAATTGCGCGAAGCCGTGGCCAAGATGGCAGAGGCGACTGGTCTGGCAGGAGATGTGTTGCATGGCTTCCTATGACACGACACAGGGCGTTGCCGAGGCGCGCAGCGCGGAATGGGAAAAGGCGCTGGAACGCAACAAGCTTCCGGGCTTCGTTGAACAACGGCTGAAGGATGCCGGGGCCGGCAAGGTTCCCTGGATATCGACCATGTCGGCCGCTGAATTGCTGCTCGGCAAGAGCCATGGTGTGAGGCCGATTGCCACCGTCTCCGGCACCTGCTGGTATTCCTACGGCTATAGCTGGACGGAAGGGCATGCCGAAGGCTGGGGTGCTGCGCTAGCGCGCATCCGCCAGGAAGCGCTCGCTTGCGGCGCTAATGCTGTCGTCGATGTCCAGATGCGAACCATCCCCAGCGGCGAATCCGCCAGCATGGATTTCACCCTGCTCGGCACGGCAGTCAAGATCGATGGCCTACCCGCCAGCAGCGATCCTGTCATCGCCACCGTCCCGGCGCTGGAATTCGTGCGGTTGATGGAGATGGGCGTCGTCCCCTGCGGGCTCGCCGTGGGTGCCCAGTACGAATGGCTCAGTTATGGCGCCGGATGGTCGACGACGGCGGCGGGCTCGTTCGACAATACGCCGCTCAGGCAGCTCAGCAATTTCTGGGAAAAGGTGCGTCGGTCGGCGCATCAGGAGCTGCGCCGCAATGCCGCCAAGCAGGGCAATGGGTTGCTGGCCCATACGCATTTTGGCGAGTTGCTGAAGCAGGAGGGAGGCGATGAGAACCAGCCGCCGCGCTTCCTTGGCCGCCATATCGTCATTGGCACCGTCATCGACACCCGGAAGAACGCGGCGGTTCCGCACGGGATCCGCACGGTTGTCGATATGCGTGACGCAGAATCGCCGCTGAACGGTCGCGGCGGCAACAAGAAGAACACATATCGCTCGAACGAGCTTGAAGGGGGAATTTGATGACATCGGCCATTGAGGTACCAAAGAGCGCACTCGATCGCCTGAAAGGGCTGCGCGGCGAGGGGCATGCTGGCGGAATCTTCACGTCGGACTTTTCCGTAAACGAATTCCTCCTTGTGCGCAAAGCAGGCTTCGAGCCGATCGGGCTCTGCGTCGGTTCCTGCATCTATCATCTCGGCTTCCAGATGGCCGGCTGGAGCAGCAACCAGGAAATGACCGTTTTGTCGCAGGCGATGTACGAGGCCCGCGAATTGGCGATGAGCCGCATGCGTGCCGAGGCGACCGATATGGGTGCCGATGGCATTGTCGGCGTGCGGCTGACGGTCAAGCGCCTCGAGTGGGATGCGAAGGTGCTGGAATTCGTCGCAATCGGCACCGGCGTTGTTCATGCACAAGGTCATAAGGGCTTCAAGGGACCGCAGGGGCAGCCCTTTACCTCGGATTTGTCGGGGCAGGATTTCTGGACGCTGCTGCATGCTGGCTACCGGCCGCTGGAGATGGTGATGGGGAGCTGCGTGTATCACGTCGCCCATCAGGGACTTTTCAAGAGCCTGGCGAATAGCGGCCGCAATGTGGAGCTGACCAATTTCACCCAGGCATTGTATGATGCGCGGGAGATCGCTATGGAGCGGATGCAGGAAGAGGCGAGCAAGGTCAGCGCAGAAGGCGTTGTCGGTGTCGACCTCCATGAAGGCAGCCACAACTGGCAGCCGCATGTGATCGAATTCTTCGCCGTCGGCACAGCGGTCACGCCGATCACGCAAGAGCAGGACGCCTCGACCATTCCCGATCCGCAATTGGTTCTGTCGGTCAATACGTAACCGGTTAGGGCAGGAGTTTTACCATGAGCATTCTTGGACGTGTCGCTGATCTCTTTCAGGCAAAGACACATAAGCTGCTTAACGCCCTCGAGGATCCGAACGATACGCTGGATCTCTCTTATGAAAAGATGCTGACCGGTCTCCAGGAGACCAAGAAGCATCTGGCGGATGTCGTCGCCCAGCAGAAGTCGCTGGAGCGCCAGATCGGCAGTACCGACAAGGAAATTGCCGGCGCCGAGGAAGATGCGGCGCTGGCCGTGAAATCTGACCGTGACGATCTCGCGCGCGCCGCTTTGGTACATCGTCGCCGGGCCATGGATACGCGTGGCACCTTGCAGGCGGCCCTCGATGCCTTGCTGCCGCAGATCGAAAAGCTGACCGATTATCAGCAGAAGCTTGCTGACCGCATTGACCGTTTCCGCACCCAGAAGGAAACCATGAAGGCGAGCTATGCGGCGGCCCAGGCGCAGGTGAAGGTGACGCAGTCATTGACCGGTGTCGGCAATGAACTGGGTGGTGTCGGCGAGGCGTATCGCCGAGCCGAAGACAAGATGCTTGGCATGCGTGACAAGGCCGATGCCATGGACGGGTTGATCCAGCAGGGAATCCTCAATGATCCCCTGGATAATCGCAGCGGCACCGAAAAGGAATTGGCGGCCCTGCGCGATGCCCATGCCGTTGATGACGATCTCGCCCTGTTGAAGGCCCAACTGACACCGAAGGCGATTGCTGGTCCTGACAGCGATAAGAAGTGATCGATTGTGGCGATCGGTCAGCCGGCCGCCACAATTTCACGCAGGTCGCGAAAGGTGACACGCAGGGTAGGTATCAAGTCCAAGCCGGCGCATGAGCCTGACCAGTGCTGTTAAGCGGCCTTGATCGCGGCGGCGGGTTTGCCGGTTGGGCGCTCCTGGTTCTTCACGCGCCGCATCGGCAGTGAATGGCAATGGCGCTGGTAGTAGACGATCTCGAGAAGGGTCGGCCACAATTCCAGGGAAGACCGGATGATGCCGATCTCGTCATGGACGATGCGGCTGAGATTTTGCTGAAAGAAATCCGGCTCGAAATCGTAGAAGGTGCGGGCAAGGCCGGCGGCGAAGACGTTCAAAGCCACGCGACGCTGCTCCGACCGCGCGTGCTCGCAGGCCGCCAGGACGCGGCGATGCAGTTCCTGCGCCTGGTCTAGGATGCCGACTGTGTCCGGCAATGAAACTTCGCCATCATAGTCGAAAGCGATGGTCACCTCGTCGGTGCGTCGCAGGCTGGCGCGAATCTTCTGTTTCAACAGACCGCAGACCACTTCGTTGAAGAGCTCGGAGGCGAGCGGATTGCGCATATAATTGTTCTTCACATGCGTCTGCGCGGAATCGACATGGGCAGCGGCGATGCCGGGCTGTTGCACCCAGAGCCGGTAAATGTAGTCCTCGAAGCGAAGACGTGTCGGGAAGAAGGGGGGCAGGCCGATCCGGTTGTCATAGCCCGCGACGCCGCAATCCATGCGCCAGTTCTTGTTGGTGACACAGGGGCGGAAGTTGACCAGGACATAGGTGTCGTTCAGCGCCTCGGCGTCGATCCGGTCATGGTCCTCGATGAAGAGGTTCACATAATCAACGGCATCGATGTCATTGGTGCCGGAGCGGAAGGTCTGGGCCATCTTGACGATGGCGGTGCGCGACAGCTTGCCTTGCTGCATAAACAGGGAGTTCTCGCGGGCAAGGCCGAGCGAGACATTGCTCTCGAGCTCCATCGCCGTATCGATCAGCAGATCGCCGGCCTCGTAATTGGCCGGTGCCTCGCTGACCGGCTTGCCCAGGATGTCGCGAAAGGACTGCAGGACGTCATATGACTTGCAGCTATGGCCGTTGGCGCCCCGCGGCAGCAGCTTGCCGCGGCTGATCTCGTGCTCCGCCAGCGATTCCGGGCTGTCTTCGACCAGGGCATAGGGGCGCATATCGTCATCCGCACTGACGACCAGATCGCCCAGTGTATACATCAGGGTGAAATTGCGGTTGCCGCCGTAGCTGGGGCGAAACAGATTACGCACCAGCACATCGAGCTTCTGGTCGCGCAGGCGCCGGCAGATATGGGCGATGAACTGCTCTTTCTCAGCTGGCCCGACATAGAATAGATCGCTGGTTGTCTTCGCCTGTTCCAGCGTCGCGAAATATTTCTCGTGATTGGCCAGCGAGGAATCGTCGAAGACGACGATCGGCACGGTGTGTCCGTTGCGACGGAAGTTCTCATCATAGGCGGTGACGGCAGCACCTACATCACGCAAGCGGTATGTAGGAATGACGAAATGAAGGCTCCGTTCGGTAGTCATTTGCTCTCATGAGTCAGTTAGTCCCATGACAGGTAGAGGTTGGGCGATAAATGATCGAGGTGGAACAGGGGCGACGGAAATAAATGAGACATAAATCGGAGCGCTAGCCGTGTCGATTCTTCAGCTCAAGGCCAGACGCAAACCTTGATGGTCGGATCGGAAGCCGATTTTCTGGTAGAAGCGATCGGCATCCCGGCGATCATGATGAACGAAGAGCTGCATGATGCTGCAATCGGCCGAACGGGCCGCTGCAACAGCAACTTCGATCAACCTGCTGCCAACACCCTTGTTGCGGTGCTGGGAGGCAACGCGCAGATCTTCCAACAGCGCACGCCGGGCACCGCAGAAGCTGAGATGCTGGGTGATCGTCATTTGCACATAACCGATGACAGCACCGTCATCGCTCACCGCCACGAAACATCGCACCGCCGGATCGACAATCATGGCATCAAAGGCCGTGAGATAGCGTTCAATCGACGCCGGCATCTCACGTCGTTGCCCGATAGGATCATCGGCGAGCAGCGCGATGATCGCAGGTACATCACTGCGCCTGGCTAGCCTGATATCGAGTGCCGCAACCCCAATCACGGAGTAACCTCCGTTAGCCGCCGAACCACCAGCGCAGGGCGAGGAAGGCGGCCATGCCGAAGACGATGGTTGCCAGCAGGTTGCGGGTGAAGTAGCTGATGATGACCGTGAGGATGGCGGCATCCAGGAACGGATTGTGCCAGTCGAGCTGCGCCTGCGGGCCGGTGGGATAGATCACCGCCGGCACAATGATGGCGGTTAGCACGGCAGCCGGCACGAAATTCAGCGCACGTTCAATCAGTGCCGGGAAACGGAAGCGGTCCGCCAGCAGATAGACCGGGTAGCGGATGACGAGATTGATCACCGCCATGCCGAGGATCAGCAGGGAAGTGGAATTCTCAGCCATGGCTGCTTGCCTCCACGGGCTCACCATCGATCGGCTTTTGCGTGCCGGGGCGCTCATTGCTGGACCGGCGGCGGAGATCGAGGACCAGGCCGACGACCACGCCGGCGAGGGCGCCCAGCATCAGGCCGATCTTGTAGTCGAGATTGTTGAAATAGGTGGCGACCAAGCCAGCGGTGATGGCGGCGGCCCAGAGCGGCGGCGTCTTCAGCCCGGGGATAACGATGCCGATAAACGTGGCCACCATGGCGAATTCCAGCCCCCAGTTCTTGGCCTCGGGAAAGTTCTGGCCGACGAGGACGCCGATCAAGGTCCAGATATTCCAATTGACCCACAT
>DATMUQ010000531.1:0-8668 GCA_035563795.1 Terriglobales bacterium
CCCGCCGGTCGGCGCCTGTCTCTTCGTCGGCTGCGCCATCGGCAATGTCAAAATCGAGCAGGCCCTGAAGACCATCTGGCCGTTCTATCTGGCGATCTTTGTCGCGCTGATGATGGTAACCTACATACCATCGATATCCCTCGCTTTGCCCAATCTGCTGATGAAGTAGGAACAGCCTAATGCTCAAGCGTCTCTTGATGACCGGCGCCGCCGGCGGCGTCGGCACGGCCATCCGTCCCCTGCTGCCGGCCCTCACCGAAACCGTGCTGCTGTCCGATCTGACGACGATGGGCGATCTGCAGCCCCATGAGAGCTTCCAGGCCTGCGATCTCGGCGACCGGAATGCGATGGACCGGCTGGTCGCCGGCGTCGACGGCATCCTGCATCTCGGCGGCATCTCGGTCGAGCAACCCTTCGATCCCATCCTCAACGCCAATATCCTCGGCGCCTATAACCTGTTCGAGGCGGCGCGCCACCATGGCCGGCCGCGTATCATCTTCGCCAGTTCCAATCATGTCGTCGGTTTCTATCGTCGCGACGAACGGATCGATGCGACCGCCCTGCCGCGCCCGGATTCGCTTTACGGCGTCTCGAAGGTATTCGGCGAAAGCCTCGCCAGCCTTTATTTCGATAAATTCGGCCAGGAATGCCTGTCGATCCGCATCGGCTCCTGCTTCCCGCAGCCGAAGAACCCCCGCATGTTGGCGACCTGGCTGGCGGTCGAGGATCTTCTGGACCTTTGCGTTTGCGCCTTCACGGTGCCGAAGCTCGGCAATGCCATCGTCTATGGCATGTCCGACAATGACGAGGTCTGGTGGGATAACAGCCAGGCCGCCTTCCTCGGCTGGAAGCCCAAGCGCAGCTCCCATCGCTGGCGCGCCGAGATCACCGCTGCGATGCCGGAAGACCCGAAGGATCTCGCGACAATTTATCAAGGCGGCGCCTTCGCCAGTGCCGGCCATCCCGAAGACTAGCGTTCTACGTCTAAAGCACCCGGCAAAAACAACAAGGGCCGATGAGGTGATCATCGGCCCTTCCGCATCTCAATAGGTGAGGTTTGTCTTCAGGCTGCCGCCGCCAGGCTGGAGCCGAAGACCTCGTAATGGATGCGCGCCGCCGGCACGCCGAGCTTCTGCAGTTCCAACATTTTCGCCCGCATGAAAGGCACCGGGCCACAGAGATAGTAATCCGCATCCGGCAGGATCACCCGGTCGCGGATGGCAGCGAGATCGACGCGGCCGACATGGTGATAATCGACGCCCGGCCGGTCATCCGGACCGACCAGTTCATAGAAGATCGCCGTATCGAGCTGAGCATGGCTCTCGCTGAGGTCGCGGATATGGTCGCCCAAGGCATGGACGCCGCGATGCCGCGCGCCATGCACGAAGACCACCGGACGTTGCGGCTGCTCGCGGATGACGTGGTTGAGCATGGAGACCATCGGCGTCAAGCCGACGCCGCCGCTGATCAGCACCACCGGCGTCTCGCGGTCGAGATGCAGGTTGAAATCGCCGAAGGGCGGCGAGAGATCGATCAGCGCGCCTTCGCTGACTTCGTCGTGCATCCAATTTGAGATCGCGCCATTCGGGCGGTCTGTGAGCCCCGCTTCGCGCTTGATCGACAAGCGCAGATAGGTGCTGTTGGGAGCATCGGACAGGCTGTATTGGCGCGGCTGGATCAGCGTGCCGTCGCCGGCGCGGCCGCGCACGCTGACGAATTGTCCGGGCAGGAAATCGGGCACCGGCGCACCGTCGACGGGATGAAGATAGAAGGAGGTAATCTCCTCGCTCTCCTGCACCCGACGCGCGACCCGGAAGGGCCGCCAGCCGGACCAGCCGCCTTTTGCCGTCGCCGCCTCGCGATAGAGGTCGCTCTCGATGTCGATCAGCATATCGGCCAGTTGTCCATAGGCCGCGGCCCAGGCATCGATCAGGGCATCGCTCGCCGCCTCGCCCATGACTTCGCGGATCGAGGCCAGCAGATGCATGCCGACGATGGGGTAGTGCTCGGCGCGGATGCCGAGACTGGCATGCTTATGGGCGACCCGCACTAGGACCGGCTGCAGCACGGAAGGATCGTCGATGTTCTCGGCATAGGCCAGCACCGCCATGGCCAAAGCCTGCTGCTGCTCGCCATTGGCCTGATGCGCCTGGTTGAAGAGATGCTTCAGTTCCGGGTTATGGCTGAACATGCGCTGATAGAAATGCCGGGTCAGGGTGACTCCATGTTCCTTCAGGACAGGCACGGTATCCTTGACCAGCTGACGGGTCGCTGCACTCAACATTTACGCATCCTCGGTTGGTTGATGGTGATCTTGGCGGGGGTCTTAAAAGAGGTAAAAATTATACCTCTTATATAGAACGCGCTTTATCGGCTGCCGATGCGACGGAACCGCGCAGCTCGCTGGGTGAAGCGTTAACTTTTATCGGGTGATCCGAGCGCGAACAATTCGACCGGCTCGGTGAATCCGCGCAAGTTATGGCGTCCGACAGAGACCGATTGCTGCTCCGCCAACAGCTCAGCCATGCGGCCCGACATCAAGATGGGCTGGTTGGTGCTGCTGCAGGCAGTCTGGATGCGGCTGACGAGATTGACGTCGGGACCGATGACGGTGAAATCGAGCCGCTGACCCGAACCGATATTGCCATAGCTGACCTCGCCGTAATGCAAGGCGATACCGGCATAGAGAGATACATCGGAAACCGGCATGGCCTGCAGCCGTGCCTGGGCATCGATCGCCGCCCGCAACGCCGCGGCACAGGATTCTGCCGCATCGTCCTTGGGAAAGAAGGCAAGCACCGCATCGCCCATGAATTTCAAGATCTCGCCACCAGCCTCGGTGATCGCCGGCACCACGCGGTCGAAATAGCTGTCGAGCAGTTTGAGCACGCGGGTGCTCGGCAGCCGGTTGGAGAGTTCCGTGAAGCCGCGCAGATCGCAGAGCAGGAGTGCCGCCTCCAGCGTCTCCACCGTGCCCCGCCGGATATGGCCGGCAAGAATGCGCTGGGCCGTGGTGGCGCCGATATAGGTATCGAGCAGACTCAGTTCGGTCCGTCGAAGCACGCGCAATTCGCAGGTATTGCGCAAGGCCGGCAGGAGGCGGTCGAGAATCGCGTGATCATCCTCCGAGAAACCCCGGGGCGACGCCGTCGCGAAGATCGCCGAACTGACCGGGCCGTCGGTATTGCAGAGCGGCACGATGTAATAGTCGACGAGGCCACGACCGGCAAACACATCCATTCGGGCCCAGGCCGGTTCGGTCGCCGGGTCGATACGAACCCGGACGGACTCCTCCGTTTCCATCACCTGCTGCAACGGACTGCCGACGAAAGCAGCGGAGGTGAGGATGCCGTGCTCGCGGTCATGTACCTCCACCGGCTCATTCGGCGCCCAGGCAACCGTGCGTCCTAAAATCTCTGGATGCAAGGTCCGCAGATGCAGGGTCAGGCGATCGATCGGCAGACCGATCTTGCGCAGCCGCAGGCCAAGTCCGGCGGTCAGACCGGCATCATCCAGTTCATGGCATTCATTGCCAGTCAGCCATTCGACGATTTCCAGGACCGCGTGTCCCTGGCTCCTGCCGTCCGGCTTGCGATACGGCCGTTGCGGCTTGTTGTCGAGGACCTGCATGTCTGCACCTTTCGGGGACGAGGCGGTGGAACGCGGCTATCCCGCCGCTTCCGGTTACTTGTCGAACGTGGTCAGATGCGCCCCGTCATCGGCGACAACGATCGCCAGCAAGCTCGCGGGTTCGGTCGAGCTGGCATTCTCACTGATGAGATGTTCGCTGCCGGCCGGTTCGAAGAAGGTCTCGCCCGCCTTGTAGACACGAGCGGCACCCGTCGCCGAATTCTCCGAGCGGATGGCACCGGTCAGCACATAGGCGAGCACGCTGCCGGCATGGTGGTGCTTCGACGATTTGCCGCCAGGTGCATAAGTAACGACGATGGCGCTGATACTCTTGCCGGGCACGTTTGGCAGCTTTTCCATTGCCACCGGCTGTACCTTGGCGCCGGCATCTTCGTCTGCCAGGCCGGCATCAGGAGCGGCCACCATGGTCGCCGCCAGCAGGGCGATCCCGAGCAGGCCGTCCGCGATGCAGCGGATATAGGTGGATTTCAAGATCGATGCGGTTTTCATGGTGTCGCTCCTTTGCGGGTCGCGTGAAGGCTGCCTCAGCCCAGTGGGATCGGCAGCCTCGCTGCCTCAGGCGGCTTTCTTGGTCGGATGGACGGCGCGGAAACCGATCGCGATGCGGTTCCAGGTATTGATCGTGCCGATCAGCACGGTCAGCTTGACGATCTCGGCTTCGCTGAATTCCGCATGGACGGCTTCCCAGGTATCGTCGGGCGCATGGGTCTCGGCGATCAGGGTCAGCGCCTCGGTCCAGGCAAGGGCGGCGCGCTCGCGGGCCGTATAGAGCGGCGATTCGCGCCAGGCGTTCAGAAGATAGAGGCGTTCTTCCGTCTCACCATGCTTGCGGGCGTCAGCTGTATGCATATGGATGCAATAGGCGCAGCCATTGATCTGCGAGGCACGGGTCTTGACCAGCTCGATCAACGAGGGTTCGAGCCCGGAAGCGACGACATGCTTCTCCAGTTCCATGACGGCATTGATGCTTTCGGGGGAGGCTTTGTAATAGTTCATACGCGGGGTCATAGCGGTTCTCCTGTGGGGTCGTTGCTGGCAACTTGCGTTGCCTTGATAAGACGATTGAAGCCGGTGCTTCGTGACAAGGAAAAGATGCGCCCAAAGCGGCCAGTTGATAATCGGGGGAGATCGGGAAGGACTATCCGCTCCCATGGGATAATCGGACGGAGATCTCCTCCGCCCCTGGAATTGGCCCCAAAATGCAAACGGCCCGGTTTCCCGGGCCGTTTGGCAATAGATGACTGTTTAATTGGGGGCCGCAGACCGCCTCAATGCGCCCCGCCGCCGCCCGCGAGACTGCCGGGCTTCTTCAGCAGCAGGCTGGCGATGAGGGCAACAACCAGCCCCGCGCCCAGCAGGAAGAAGGTATCGCTGAAGGCCAGCACATAGGATTGCTGGCGCACCACCTTGGCGATGGCGATCACCGCCTGGTGCCAGGCTTCGGCCTGGTTGCCGGCGCCATGGGCGAGGAAATAATTGGTCAGCTCCTGCAGTCGCTCATTGGTCGCCTCTTTGGTCAGCGAGACCGCCTCTGTTAGGACGTTGGAGTGGAACTGTTCGCGTTTCGTCAGGAAGGTCTGGAGCGAGGCGATGCCGATGGCACCGCCGAGATTGCGCATCATGTTGAAGAGCGCCGAGGCCGAGCCGGCATTCTCCTTCTCGATGCCGGCCGTCGCAACCGCCGAGAGCGGCGCAAAGGCAAGGGCCTGGCCCACGGCCCGGACGATGTTGGGCAGGATCAGCTGCGGACCCGAATAGTCGATGCTCATATAGATATTGAGGAAATTGCTGCCGGCGAAGAGCGCGAAGCCGGTGGCAATGACCAGTCGCGCATCGAAGCGTTTCATCAGCTTCGGCACGAAGGGGATCAGCACCAGTTGCGGCAGGCCGGTCCAGGCCAGGACCATGCCGATCTGTTCGGAGTTATATCCTTGGATCTGCGAAAGATAGACCGGCAGGATATAGACCGAACCGTAGAGCGCCGTCCCCATCAGGAAATTGGCGAGCATGCCGAAGCCGAAATTGCGTCGCAGAATAAGCCGCAGATTGAGCAGCGGCTTCTTCACCGTGAGCTCGACACAGAGGAAGAGACTGAGGGAAATGGCACTGATGACGGCGAGCCGCGTGATGAAGGGTGAACCGAACCAGTCGTCCTTGTTGCCTTCCTCCAGCACGGTCTGCAAGGTGCCGAAGCCGATTGCCATGGTGAAGATGCCTGGCCAGTCGCCCTGCCAGAACTGCGACAATTGCATCGGCGCGGGTTCCAAGGCGAACCACAACATGCTGACCATGATGAGGCCCGGCACCAGATTGACATAGAAGATGTATTCCCAGCTCAGGTTTTCCGTCAGATAACCGCCGATCGTGGGACCGATTGCCGGAGCGAAGGTGGCCGATATGGCGAACAAGGCGAGGCCGATCGGCTGCTTGCTCTTGGGAAGGACGGTGATGATGATGGTGAAGGCCATGGGGATGAGCACGCCGCCGGTAAAGCCCTGAGCGGCACGCAGCACGATCATCTGGCCGAGATTCTGGGAGAAGGCGCAGGCGACGGAGAAGGCCGTGAACAGAAGTGCGTTCACCAGTACGTAGCGGCGTACGGAAAAGACCCTGCCCAACCAACCGGTCAGGGGAATGACGATGATTTCCGCTACGAGGTAAGAGGTCGAGACCCAGCCGCCATCGTCGATGCCAGCGCCGATGGCACCTTGAATATCGCGCAGCGAGGCATTGACGATCTGGATATCCAGCACGGCCATGAAGGCGCCCAACGCAGCGCCGATCACGGCAATCCACTGCTTCAGCGAAACGTGTTCACCGGAAATAGCCGGTGCGGGTTGCGCCGGCCGCTGCAATGGATGCGTTTCGTTAAAGGAACCGTTTTCCCGGACTTCCGCAACCATGGCTCAGCTCCCCTGCTTGGCGGTGGCCGTGAGGGCGGCGATCAGGTCGCCCTTTTCTTGCTTCACTTCCTGGGTCGCCTGCTTGGTATCGATGACCGGGGTCACCGACATGCCGGAACGCAACAGGCCGGCGAGACGGTCATTGTTGAAGACGATCTTGACCGGGATGCGCTGCACGATCTTGGTGAAGTTGCCGGTGGCATTGTCCGGCGGCAGCAGCGAGAATTCGAGGCCGCTGGCCGGGGACAGGCTGTCGACATGGCCCATCAGCTTGACGCCCGGGAAACTGTCGACCTCGACTTCGACCGGCTGGCCCTGGCGCACATAGGTGAGCTGGGTCTCCTTGAAATTCGCCACCACATAGACGGCATGCAGCGGCACCACGGCCATCAATTGCGAACCTGCCTGCACATACTGGCCAACCCGCAGCGACCGCGCACCCACCGTACCGTCGACCGGCGCGGTGATCGTCGTATAGGAAAGATTGAGTTCGGCCTGATGGGCGATGGCACGGTCACGCTCGGCCTGGGCGGTGAGCTGCGCCCGCTCCGTCGTCAGCACCTCAATCTTCTTCTGTGCCGCGGCAAGCGCCGCCTTGTTGCCCAGCACCGCCGCCTGCTTTTCGCTGGAGGCCGCCGCCGTCTGCTGGGCGCGCTGCACCGAGCCGAAGCCGCTTTGCATCAGGTTGCGGTAGCGCGCCTGATCGGCCTCGGCGAATTTCGAGGCGGCCTCGGCAGCGGCGATATTCGCCTGCTGCTGGTCGATCATGGATTGCTGCAGTTCAAGCTGCGCATCGAGATTGCGGATCGCAGCCTCGGCCGCCGTCACGTCGGCATTGGCCTGGTCGAGCGCGGTGCGGAAATCGCGGTCGTCGATCCGCGCCAACACCTGGCCGGCCTTGACCTGCTCATTATCCGCGACCAGCACATCGGTGATATAGCCGGCGACCTTCGGGGCGATGACGGTGAAATCCGCCTTCACATAAGCGTCGTCGGTCGATTGCAGATACTGGCCGGTGGTCCAGTATTGCTCGCCGTAATAACCGGCCGCCGCCAGGGCGCCGAGCAGCAGAAGGCTCGCGGCCCCGCGCTTCAGGATCTGCCTGGCCGTCACCCGGCCGAACATCCGGTTGCCGATCGGGCTGGCAGCGGGCGTTTCGATGGCGTCGATCATGATCTTACCCTCCAGTGGCGGCGGATAGACGCGCCGCATTCTGGAGAGGAAGGTAAGCAGGCAAGGCTCAGAGGATAATCCGGGCAGATTCGGAAGGACTATCCAGCGTCATTTGATAATCCACCGCTGGGTGCTAAGCCTATAGCCATGCCCTTACGCGCCGACTGACAGATTTCGGGGGAAAGATGGACCGCCTAACGACCCTGACGGCTTTTGTCCAAGTTGTTGATAACGGTGGCTTTTCTGCCGCGGCCCGACGCCTCAGCATGTCGGTGACCATGGTCAGCAACCACATCCAGTCGCTGGAGGATAGGCTGGGTGTCCGGTTGCTCAACCGTACCACCCGCAAAGTCAGCCTGACCGATGTCGGCAAGGCCTATTACGACCGCTGCATCCAGATCCTGAACGACCTCGAGGAGGCCGACCAGATCGCCAATGCCCTGCAATCGACCCCCAAGGGCAGGCTCACCCTCTATACCAGCACGCATATCGTGCGCTTCATCGCCCCGGTGGTGAACGAATACCTCGCCCGCTATCCGGACATGACCGTCGACCTGCAGATCGGCGAGCGCATGATCGATCTCATCGACGAGGGCGTCGATCTGGCGATCCGCACCTTGCCGCCGCCGGATTCTAGCCTGATCGTGAAACGCCTTACCACCTGGCGGCACATCCTCTGCTGCTCGCCCGGCTATCTCGACAATCATCCCGCGCCGCAGACGCCCGCCGACCTCGCGCAGCATAACTGCCTGCGCTACTCGCATTATTTCTATGGCGATGAATGGCATTTCACTGCGCCGAACGGCAAGGAAGTGGCGCAGCGCATCAGCGGCAATCTCGTCACCAACAGTGCCGAGGCACTCCGTATCGCCGCGCTTGCCGGCGAAGGCCTATTCCTGGCGCCGGGCTTCGTCACCGCCGAGGATTTCGAGGCGGGGCGG
>DATMUQ010000532.1:0-2828 GCA_035563795.1 Terriglobales bacterium
GATCTTCAACACGATCCGCATATGCGGCGCGCCATCGAGATAGATGGTGGATTTCTCATCCACCTTCATCACCTCGATCGCATCGATCTGGGCACGCCCATCTTTTGTATCGTTGTAATCGGCAACGACATGGACGTCGAGATGATCGCCCTTGTCGGTCCAGCTGACGCGGACGTCATCGGACCAGTGCAGGTTTTCATCGATCTTGTCGACGTCACGCAGGACATTGCGGACCTCGGACAGCCCTTCCGGTTCCTCGACCTTGCATGCTGTAGCGCATTGAATGGGCTTTCCATCGCGCTCCACCGAGATATAGGCGACATATTGCGGGCGCCTCATGTAAGCGGCTACGGCATCCTTGATCGCCGCCATATTGCTGGCGGTCGCCTTGATGACAGCAGTGCCGCCCTGTTCGCCGTCGGGCTGGTACTGGATCGACGCTGCCTTCCGGGCCGCCGGAATGCGTTTGACGACGGCTTTCTGGCCGCCGCCATCCGTCGCGACGCTTTCAGGTGTGATATCCAGTTTGAAGTTCTCCACCACCATCTTTTCCGAAGCATGTGCCGTGACCCAGCTGGCGG
Organism: Terriglobales bacterium; assembly: GCA_035563795.1. Lineage (GTDB taxonomy): Bacteria > Pseudomonadota > Alphaproteobacteria > Dongiales > Dongiaceae > Dongia_B. Next base: position 582 of record DATMUQ010000532.1, read on the forward strand.
TAAAAATCACCAGCAGCGATGCGGCAACTTTCTTCAAACTGACCATTCGGGTGCTCCAAACCTGCGCAAGCGGCGAATTGGCGCCGCACCATGGGTGATGTTTTCACAGCTTGGGTCGAAACCGGGCATGGCACTAAGCGACCCGCATGCCGCAACAGCGCGTTCCAGATCCTGCCGGATATCAAATTCTGCGATACCAGGGTCCATTGCGCTCCCCCGAGACGTCCTTGGACAGGAGTTGAGGCTATCTTCGCCGTCGCGGCATTGCAAGCAGCGCGCGAGAAACACCAACCGACCGGCTAACTGAAATTCGGATCGGCCTTGATCTGCTGCTGCAGCCACGTGGTGAAGCGCTTGATGCGCGGCTCCTGGGCCCGTTCCTTCATGCAGATGAGATACCAGCCGCCGGGCTGACGGGCGGTGATGTCGAAGGGTGCGACGAGGCGGCCGGATTTCAGATAATCGGCAACCAAGAAATGCGGGGCGAGTGCGACGCCCTGGCCGTCGAGCGCTGCTTCCAATGCCATCAGATAGGAGTCGAATTTCGGCGCCGCCCGGCCGCGCAAATTCGGGACACCCGCAGCCTGCAGCCAGACACGCCAGTCCTCTTCCTTGTTGAAGAGCTGCAACAAGGCATGGCCGGCGAGATCGGCCGGCTGCTTGAGACCCTTGCCCGTCTCGATCAGCGCCGGGCTGCAGGCGGCGACCAGACGCGCCTCGGCCAGGAAGGTGTAGTAATAGGTAGGATCATTGATCTCGCCGGTGCAGACCATGCCGATATCCGCCGTGCTGGGGTCGAAATGCCAGTGGAAATGGCTGGTGTTGAAGCGCACCAGGATATCGGGATTGATCGCCTGGAAATCATGCAGGCGCGGCACCAGCCAGCGCACCGCCACGGTGACATAGACCTGCACCATCAGGTCGTCGCTTTTCGCCGCCCGCAGTACCAGCTCGGTGCCCTGGCCGATGCGGTCGAAGGCATCGCGCAGGAAGGGATAATAGAGCCCGCCGGCCTCGGTCAGCTCGACCCGGCGGGCGGTGCGGTGGAACAAGGAGGTACCAAGACGCTCTTCCAGGCCGGCGATCTGGTGGCTGACGGCACTCTGGGTGATGTTCAACTCCTCGGCCGCCGCCCGGAAGCTGCCAAGCCGGGCCGCCGCCTCGAAGGCGCGCAAGGCGGTCAAAGGCGGTATCTGGCGCCGCATCACGAACCCTGCCCCTTCCCGAACCGTTTCCTGTGTTGCCGGACCGCGAGCGCTCTCCAGCTGACGACTACCTGTTCGCGACCCGATGACGATTTCCGTCGTTAGATGACTTTTTCTCATCTGGCAATGACATAGTCTCGTTTGCTTTGCCGGCGGTGGAAAGCGACGCTGACCGGGCCGCAGCAGATGCGGTGACGCCCAGCCGAAATGGCGCAACATGCTGAATATGCAGCCTTCTCCCCGCCCCGCGGAACCTTCGCGCAGCACCCGTAGCCGGCCTGCCCCGCAGGTCGCGCGGCCAGTGCAGGGTCAGACGGCGCCGCTGCCGCAGCGTGCCCCGCAGGCGACACCCTTGCTGCGCCAGAACCTGACCAGCGGCCGGTTCGAAATCGAGGTTGTGCTGCTGCCGGGTTTCCCGCTTTTCGATCTCGCCGCCCTCTGCGACACCTTTGACGCCGCCAACCGCCAAGCTGAGCGGCTTATTTTCTCCTGGCGCCTGCTGAGCCTCGACGGCAAGCCGGTTGCCAATGCACTTGGCGCCTTGACCGCCGTACATGGCGCCATCGATGCGCAGCGCCAGCCTGACAACATCCTGCTGCTCAGCAGCAGCGATCTCGCCGGCACTGACAAGCTGCAGGCCTGGCTGCGCCAGACGGTGGCGCGGCACGGCCACGTGCTGGCGAGCGGTGCCGCTGTCGGCCTGATGGCGAAAGCCGGCCTGCTCAGCGCCAAGGCCTGTACGGCGCATTGGTCGGCGCAGGATGCGCTGCTGGAAGCCTGGCCCGATCTCGATCTCAGCGACCGGCTCTATGTGGCGCAGGATCGGCGCCTCACCTGCGCCGGCGGCAAGGCCCTGATCGATTTTGCCCTCGCCTGCACGGCGGCTGCGCTGGGTGACAGCACCACCCGCAAAGTGGCCGACACCCTCAATCATGACCGCCTGCGGCCGGGCAGCGAAAGCCAGCATGCCTCGCCGGCCGGCATGCGCGGCATCCACAACCGCGTGCTCCTGAAAGCGATCGAGACCATCGAGGCCAATCTC
>DATMUQ010000533.1:0-8670 GCA_035563795.1 Terriglobales bacterium
CTGGAAGGCCTGACCGGCGCGGTGGACGAGGCCGGCAGCCTGACATCGCGTCCGCCGGTGGTGACCGTGATGGGCCATGTCGATCATGGCAAGACCTCGCTGCTCGACGCGCTGCGCAAGACCGATGTCGTCGCGGGCGAAGCCGGCGGCATCACCCAGCATATCGGCGCCTATCAGGTCCATCTGGAAGGCGGCAAGAAGATCACCTTCATCGATACGCCGGGTCACGCTGCGTTCTCGGAAATGCGCGCCCGTGGTGCGAATGTCACCGACATCGTCGTGCTGGTCGTGGCCGCCGATGACGGCATCATGCAGCAGACGATCGAAGCGATCCATCACGCCAAGGCGGCGAAGGTGCCGATCATCGTCGCCATCAACAAGATGGACAAGCCGGGTGCCAATCCGCAGCGCGTGCGCCAGGAACTGCTCAATCACGAGCTGGTCACCGAAGAACTCGGCGGCGACATCCTGACCGTGGAAGTCTCGGCCAAGCAGAAGCTCAATCTCGACAAGCTCGAGGAAGCCCTGCTGCTGCAGGCGGAAATCCTCGATCTCAAGGCCAATCCGGATCGTGCCGCGCAAGGCGCGGTGGTCGAAGCCCGCCTCGAGCGTGGCCGCGGCACCGTCGCCACGCTGCTGGTGCAGAAGGGTACCCTCAAGGTCGGCGACATCTTCGTTGCCGGTACCGAATGGGGCCGTGTCCGTGCGCTGCTCGACGATCGCGGTCGTCCGGTGGAAAGCGCCGGTCCTGCGGTTCCGGTCGAGGTGCTCGGTCTCCAGGGCACACCGCTTGCCGGCGACAACTTCGTCGTCGTCGAATCGGAAGCCCGCGCCCGCGAGATCACCGAATTCCGTCAGCACAGCCAGCGCCAGAAGGCTGCTGCGGCCGCCGGCCGTGGCACGCTGGAGCAGATGTTCTCGAAGATCCAGGCCGGCGAGGCCAAGGAACTTCCGGTGGTCATCAAGGGTGACGTGCAGGGCTCGGTCGAAGCGATCGTCAATTCGCTGAAGCAGCTCGGCACCGACGAAGTGGCGGTCCGCGTGCTGCATGCGGCGGTCGGCGGCATCAACGAATCCGACGTCACGCTGGCCCGCGCTTCGGGCGGCATGATCATCGGCTTCAATGTCCGCGCCAACCCGCAGGCCCGCGAACTGGCCAAGCGTGATCATATCGACATCCGCTACTACTCGATCATCTACAACGTGGTCGATGACATGAAGGCGGCTCTGAGCGGTATGCTGGCGCCGACCCTGCGTGAAAAGTTCCTCGGCAATGCCGAGATCCGCGAGGTCTTCAACATCACCAAGGTCGGCAAGATCGCCGGCTGCATGGTCACCGAAGGCATGGTCAAGCGCGGCGGCAAGGTCCGTCTGTTGCGCGACAACGTCGTCATCCACGAAGGCACCCTCAAGACCCTCAAGCGCTTCAAGGACGAAGTGCGCGAGGTCAAGGAAGGCTTCGAATGCGGCATGGCCTTCGAGAACTACGACAACATCCAGCAGGGCGACATCATCGAGTGCTTCGAGCTCGAGGAAGTACAGCGCCAATTGGCCTGACAGCCGCTGGATAATTAGCCGGATCAACGCGCCCCCGACGACCGGGGGCGCGTTTCCGCTTTGAACGACAGAAGAAAAAATGACCAGACAACATAAATCGGGCGGCGGCGCCCGGCGCGGTGGCAAGCGCGAAGACAGTGCGCCGCGCGGTCCCAGCCAGCGGCAATTGCGGGTCGGCGAGGAAATGCGCCACGCTTTGTCGCGCATCATTGCCCGCGACGAATTGAGTGATCCCGATCTCGCGCATCAGGCGGTGACGGTGACGGCGGTCGATGTCAGCCCGGATCTGCGCAATGCCATCGCCTATGTGGTGCCGTTCGGCGTCGCTGTCGAAGGCACCGTCGATACCGCCACCCTGATCAAGGCCTTGAACCGGGCTGCCGCTTTCTTCCGCGGCCAGTTGTCGCGCGAGGTCGATCTCCGTATGGCGCCGACCATCCGCTTCCGGATTGACGAGAGCTTCCAGCAGGCGAATCGCATCGAGGCGCTGCTGCATGATCCGGCGGTCGCTCGCGATCTCACCCCCAGGGCGGAAGACGATACGGTCGATGCCGAGGACAGCACCGAAGGAAACGACGATGGCGCGGCGTAAACGCGGCGACAAGGTCGATGGCTGGCTGATCCTCGACAAGCCGCTCGGCCTCACCTCGACCCAGGCCGTCGGTGCGGTGCGGCGCATTTTCGATGCCCAGAAGGCGGGGCATGGCGGCACGCTTGATCCCCTGGCGACCGGCATCCTGCCGATCGCGCTCGGCGAAGCGACCAAGACCGTGCCCTATGTCATGGACGGGACCAAGACCTACCGCTTCACGCTGAAATTCGGCGAGCAGCGCACCACCGATGATGCTGAGGGCGAGGTTTGCGCCAGCTCCGAGGTGCGGCCCGAGGATGCCGCGATCTGGGCGGCGCTGCCGGCCTTTACCGGCCTCATCCAGCAGGTGCCGCCGGCCTTCTCGGCGATCAAGGTTGACGGCGAGCGCGCCTATGATCTCGCCCGCGACGGCGAACAGGTGGAACTCGCCCCGCGCCAGGTGCGTATCGATGCCATCGAACTGACCGATCGGCCCAGCCGGGACGAAGCGGTTTTCGAGGTCCGCTGTGGGAAAGGTACCTATATGCGGTCTTTGGCCCGGGATATTGCTCAACATCTTGGGTCTGTCGGCCATGTTTCGGCCCTGCGGCGTCTATCCGTAGGGGGGTTCACCGAAGCGCGGGCGATTTCGCTGGAAAACCTCAAATCCTTGGGGCATAGTCCGGCCGCTTTTGAGCACCTTTTACCGGTCGAAACCGCGCTGGACGACATCCCGGCGCTGGCTTTGACCAACACCGAGGCAAGCCGCCTTCGGTCCGGCCAGACGGTCGGCCTGCTGCAGAGGCAGGACCGCGATCGTATCCGCGAATTTGCCCCCGGCTGCATGGTTTGCGCCATGTCGGCTGGCAAGCTCGTGGCCCTGACCCGGTTCGATGCTGGCGAATTGGTCCCGGTGCGTGTCATGAACCTTTAAGTTGAAAGGAGTTTTCGATGTCGATCACTGCCGAGCGCAAGCAAGAGCTCATCAAGGAATATGCCAAGGGCACCGGCGATACCGGTTCACCCGAAGTGCAGGTCGCTCTGTTGACGGAGCGCATCAAGAATCTCACCGAACATCTGCAGAGCCATGACAAGGATTTCCATTCCCGTCGCGGTCTGCTGGTCATGGTCGGGCAGCGCCGTCGCCTGCTCGATTATGTGAAGAAGAAGAACACAGCGCGCTACCAGGAAATCATCAGCCGCCTCGGCCTGCGCCGCTAAAAGATGAAGGCCCGTCCCGGTGCGCCGGGGCGGGCTTTTGCCATGCTGATGCGGGGCGCTGCCTAAACGACCGGGGCAGTGGTATCAGCAGAATTCCCCTATGACGAAGCCGGGCCGACGCAAGCAATGTCGCCAGAAATCTGGCGTTTGAGATCACCCATATCTCGGCATTGTTTTCGCGGGTCCGGCGCACCTTACCGGTCGCAGCTTTATTCTCAGGGACGATTGTCCTGAGAACTGAAAGGACCTTATCTATATGTTTAAGATCTTCCGCAAAGAACTGAATTGGGGCGGCCGCAAGCTCACCCTCGAAACCGGCCGCATTGCTCGTCAGGCCGATGGCGCCGTGCTGGCGACCTATGGCGACACCGTGGTGCTCTGCACCGCCGTCGGCAACAAGGAGCCGAAGCCGGGTGTCGACTTCTTCCCGCTCACCGTCAACTACCAAGAAAAGGCCTTCGCGGCCGGCAAGATTCCCGGTGGCTTCTTCAAGCGTGAAGGCCGCCCGTCGGAAAAGGAAGTGCTGGTCTCGCGTCTGATCGACCGCCCGATCCGCCCGCTCTTCCATCCCGGCTACCGCAACGAGACCCAGGTGGTCTGCACCGTCCTCAGCCACGATCTCGAGAACGATCCGGATATCGTCGCCATGGTCGGCGCCTCCGCCGCGCTGACGATCTCGGGCATTCCCTTCATGGGCCCGATCGGCGCCGCCCGCGTCGGTTATATCAATGGCGAATACGTGCTCAACCCCAAGGCTGAGCAGCTCGAAGAGACCAAGCTCGACCTCGTCCTCGCCGGCACCTCGGAAGGTGTCCTGATGGTGGAATCGGAAGCCCAGGAGCTCTCCGAAGAGATCATGCTGGGCGCCGTCAATTTCGGCTTCGACAGCTTCCAGCCGGTGATCAATGCGATCATCGAGCTCGCCGAGCAATGCGCCAACGAACCCTGGCCGCTCGCCGAGGAAAAGCCGGAGCACAAGGAAGTCTGGGCCGCTTTGCAGGCGCAGTTCTCCGCGCAGCTCGCCGAAGCCTATCGCGAGCAGGCCAAGCAGGCCCGCACCGATAAGGTTGCCGCCGTCAAGGCCGCTGCCAAGGAAGCCCTCGGCACCGACGACATTCGCAAGGAACTTGCCGGCAAGCTGTTCAAGGAGCTGGAGCGCGACATCGTCCGCGGCAACATCCTGAAGACCGGTACCCGCATCGACGGCCGCGACACCAAGACCGTCCGTCCGATCGTCTCCGAAGTCGGCGTGCTGCCGCGCGCCCATGGCTCGGCGCTGTTCACCCGCGGTGAAACCCAGGCCCTCGTGGTCGCCACCCTCGGCACCGGCCAGGATGAGCAGATCATCGACGCGCTGGAAGGCGAATATCGCGAAAACTTCATGCTGCATTACAACTTCCCGCCCTATTCGACCGGTGAGACCGGCCGCATGGGTTCGCCGGGTCGTCGTGAAGTCGGCCATGGCAAGCTCGCCTGGCGTGCGATCCATCCGCTGCTGCCGAAGAAGGAAGACTTCCCCTACACGATGCGCATCGTATCGGAGATCACCGAGAGCAACGGTTCCTCCTCGATGGCCACGGTTTGCGGCTCATCGCTGAGCCTGATGGATGCCGGTGTGCCGATGGCGCGTCCGGTGGCCGGTATCGCCATGGGCCTGATCAAGGAAAAGGACGGTTTCGCCGTTCTCTCCGACATCCTCGGCGATGAAGATCACCTCGGCGACATGGACTTCAAGGTGGCCGGTACGGAAGCCGGCATCACCGCGCTGCAGATGGACATCAAGATCACCTCGATCACCAAGGAGATCATGAAGATCGCTCTGGAGCAGGCGCATCAGGGCCGTGTCCACATTCTCGGCGAGATGGCGAAGGCGCTGACCGGTGCCCGTGAAGGCGTCAACCAGAACGCCCCGCGCATCACCGTCATCAACATCCCGAAGGATAAGATCCGCGAAGTGATCGGTTCCGGCGGCAAGGTCATCCGCGAGATCTGCGAAGTGACCGGCGCCAAGATCGACATCGAGGACGATGGCACAATCAAGGTCGCCGCGGTCGATGCCAGCGCATCGGACGCCGCCATCAACTGGATCAAGGGCATCGTTGCCGAGCCGGAAGTCGGCGTGATCTATGAAGGCAAGGTCGTCAAGCTGATGGACTTCGGCGCCTTCGTGAACTTCCTCGGCACCCGTGACGGTCTGGTCCATATCAGTGAATTGTCGTCGCAGCGCGTCAAGCAGGTCAGCGACGTGGTCAATGTCGGCGATGTCGTGAAGGTCAAGTGCATCGGCATGGATGACCGCGGCAAGGTCAAGCTCAGCATGAAGTCGGTCGACCAGGCCACCGGCCAGGAGATCGCCCCGAAGCAGGCCGAACCGGCGGAATAACGCCGGTTGGTCGCCGCGGGGGGCGGATGATGCGCGTATCCATGGCGGCACTCAACGTGCCGCGCGTGATCGGTCATCGGGGTGCGGCGGAAGCCGCCCCCGAGAACACCCTGGAGAGCTTTGCCGAGGCGAAGCGCCAGGGGGCTCTCTGGGTTGAGTATGATGCCAAGTTGACGGCCGATAACGCCGTCATCCTGCTGCATGACGATACCATCGACCGCACCAGCAACGGCACCGGTCTGGCGGCGCAAAAGACGCTTGCCGAGATGACGGCGCTGGATGCCGGTTCATGGAAGGGTGCCGATTGGGTCGGCGCCCGTGTTCCCACACTCGCAGCAACCCTGGCCAAGCTCGACACCCTCGGCCTTGGCAGCAATATCGAGATCAAGCCCTGTCCCGGCCGCGACCGCGAGACGGCGCGCGGCATCATCTCCGAGTTGCACCGCATCTGGGGCGGCAAGACGCCGGCTTCCGGAAAAATGCCGCTGGTCTCCAGCTTTGCCTATGACGCTCTGCTGGAAGCCCGTGAGATGGCGCCTGAACTGCCGCTCGGCCTGCTGCTGGAGGACGATCCGGCGGATTGGCGTCAACAGGCAGAGCGTATCCAGGCCGTTTCGGTGCATTGCTGGGACCGTAAACTGACGGAAGCCTGGGCCCGCGATATCAAGGCGGCCGGCTTCGGTCTTCTGGTTTACACGGTCAATGACGTGGATCTGGCCCGCCGGCTGTTCGGCTGGGGGGTGGATGCCGTCTTCACCGATGCGCCGGCCCGCTTATTGGCGGGATTGGCCTGATCAATTATATATGGCAAAGCCATATCGAAGAGGGCGGGCAAGAGGATAAACCCGGCCGGCCCGCGAATTTTGAGCGAAGCTGAATCGTTTTGGATCGAGCCGCACGCATGGCGATCTTAAACGAGCCTGCTTTTGGGAGGTGTGGAGTGATGCAACTGAAGCCCCTGATGATTTCCGGCCGCGAGGTCCTCCCCATCGTTGAAGGCGGCAAGGGCATCTCTGTCTCCAATGGCGAATCCTCTGGCGCCTGGGCCTCGGCTGGCGGTGTCGGTACCTTCTCCGGCGTCAATGCCGATTTCTATGATGAAGACGGGCACCTTGTGCCGCAGATCTATCACGCCAAGACCCGGCGCGAGCGTCATGAGGAGCTGCTGACCTATTCCATCAAGGGCGGCATCACCCAGGCCCGCATCGCCCATGAGACGTCGAACGGCCAGGGCCGCATCCACATGAATGTGCTGTGGGAAATGGGCGGTTCCGAGCGCGTGCTGCATGGCGTGCTGGAGGGGGCCAAAGGCCTCATCCACGGCGTCACTTGCGGCGCCGGCATGCCGTATAAGATTGCCGAGATCTGCGCTACCTATGGCGTCCACTATTACCCGATCGTCTCCTCGGCCCGCGCCTTCCGGGCGCTGTGGAAGCGTGCCTATCACAAGTTCAAGGATTGGCTCGGCGCGGTGGTCTACGAGGATCCCTGGCTGGCCGGCGGTCATAACGGCCTCTCCAACAGCGAGGATCCGAACCAGCCGGGCGATCCCTATCCGCGTATTGTCGAATTACGCAAGATGATGCGCGAGGAATGCGGCCTCGGCGAGACGCCGATCGTCATGGCGGGCGGTGTCTGGTGGCTCAGCGAATGGGCCGACTGGATCGGCAATCCGGAAGTCGGTCCGGTCGCCTTCCAGTTCGGCACGCGGCCGCTGATCACCCAGGAAAGCCCGATCTCGGACGCCTGGAAGAAGCGCCTGCTGACGCTCAGCAAGGGCGATGTCTTCCTGAACCGCTTCAGCCCGACCGGCTTCTATTCGTCGGCGGTCAACAATGCCTTCATCCAGAATCTGCGCAGCCGTTCGGATCGCCAGGTCGCCTATAACACCCATAAGGTTGGCGAGCATGACTGGGCCTTCCCGGTCGGTGCCCGCGGTCGCCTTGTGTATCTGACCGCCGCCGACAAGCTGCGCGCCGAGGAATGGGTGCGCCAGGGTTACAAGGAAGCGATGCGGACGCCGGATGGCACGCTGATCTTCGTGACCCCGGAAGAAGAGAACGAGATTCTCACCGACCAGATCAATTGCATGGGCTGCCTCAGCGCCTGCGGCTTCTCCAACTGGTCGCAGGACGAAAGCGGCACCACCGGCAAGAAGGCCGATCCGCGTTCCTTCTGCATCCAGAAGACGCTGCAGGAAATCAGCCACTCGGACCGCACCGAGGATCAGCTGATGTTCGCCGGCCACAATGCCTATCGCTTCAAGGACGATCCGTTCTATGCCGGCGGCTTCGTGCCGACGGTGAAGCAGCTGGTCGATCGCATCGCTACGGGTTACTGAGGCTACGGATTACTGAAAACGGGAGTACGGCGATGACGGCGGACGGAAGCACGCGAATGATGCACTGGCCGGCCGATCTCCTGGCCCGCGATTTCCGCGATGCCCGTGTCCTCGTCACCGGCAGCAGCCGGGGCATCGGTGCCGCCGTCGCCTTGGCGCTGGCGGAGCTCGGTGCCCGTGTCGCCATCCATGGCCGTAACGAGACCGATCACCTGCGCTCGCTGGCAGATCGTATGAACGCCGCCGGCGGCAATAAGGCCGTCATCGTCACCGGCGATTTCGCCGTTGCCACGGAAACCCGGCTGGCGGTCGACAAGGCGGTCAGTGCGCTGGGCGGCCTCGACATCCTGATCAACAATGCCGGCACCATGATGGGCCGCCACAAGGCGGAAGATCTCAGCGAAGCCACCTTCAACGAGATCCTGTCACTGAACGCGAAATCGCTGCTGACCGCCTGCCAGGCGGCCTTCCCGGCGCTGGTACATTCAAAGGCGGCGGCGATCGTCAACACCACCTCGATCTCGGCGCGTACCGGCGGCAGTCCCGGCTCGCTTGCTTATAGCGGCGCCAAGGCCTTCGTCTCGACGGCGACGCGCA
>DATMUQ010000534.1:0-2897 GCA_035563795.1 Terriglobales bacterium
TGCCGTCGCAATCATCGCCGTCCGGATACTGGTCATAACGCTAGTCCCCCGAAATCCCGCCTGCATTGGCGGTGTAATAGGTTGTTACTGTTGGCCAATCTCTTGACCAACCATGGCACTATTAGGGCTGATCCCTCAAATTTTGCAAATGAACAATCGGGCTGGTTGGAGATGCCGCCCGAATCGTTCTCTTTTTGTTTCGAAAGCGGCACAGAACAGGCTATGAGAAGCGCATGGACCCCCTGAGCGAGATTCTGAAGCCGGCAAGGCTGACGGCAGTTGTCGATGTCGGCGCCAATCCCATAGACGGCGATCCGCCCTACAAGGCCATGCTGGCGGCAGGCCTGTGCGAGGTGACCGGATTTGAGCCGCAAGCGGCTGCGCTGGCGCGGCTGGAGCAGAAAAAAGGTCCGCGCGAGCGCTACCTGCCCTATGCCCTGGCCGATGGAACCGAGCGCACCCTGCATGTCTGCCAGCTGGAGGGCATGACAAGCCTGCTGGTTCCCGACCCCGCCCATCTGGCGCTTTTCAATTTGTTTCCTACATGGGGGACAGTGAAAGAGCGCTTCCCCGTCACCACCCGCAAACTGGACGACATCGCCGAGATCTCCGCCCTGGATTTCCTGAAAATGGACGTCCAGGGGGCGGAGCGCGAGGTGCTGGCACACGGCCAGGCCAAGCTCAAGGATGCGGTGGTGATCCAGACCGAAGTCTCGTTTGTTCCGCTGTACAAGGACCAGCCGTCCTTCGGCGACATGGACCTGGCGCTGCGCGCGCTGGGGTTCCTGCCCCACAGCGTCACCGGCACCAAGATCTGGCCGATCGCGCCCATGGTGGTGGGCGATCAGCCCAACCGGGGTATCCGCCAGCTCCTGGAAACCGACATGGTCTATGTCCGCGATTTTTCACAGCCTGAGAATATGAGCGTGGAACAATGGAAGCACCTCGCACTGATCGCCCACCATTGCTACGGCTCCTATGACCTTGTGCTCAAAGCCATTCTCACCCTGATGCAATTGGGCGCGGTGCCCGCCGATGCCAACCGGCGTTATCTTGCCAGCCTGCCAGCCAGAAAAGCCAATTGATGCTGAAGAACATTTCCATCCGCGGCGCGCGCGAACACAATCTCAAGAATATCGATGTGGAGATTCCGCGCGATACCCTCACGGTGCTGACCGGCCTGTCGGGCTCGGGCAAGTCCAGCCTGGCGTTCGACACCATCTATGCCGAAGGCCAGCGCCGCTATGTCGAAAGCCTGTCGGCCTATGCGCGCCAGTTCCTGGAGCTGATGCAGAAGCCGGACGTGGACCATATCGAAGGCCTGTCCCCGGCCATCTCCATCGAGCAGAAGACCACCTCCAAGAATCCCCGCTCCACCGTCGGCACGGTGACGGAGATCTATGACTATCTGCGCCTGCTCTACGCCCGGGTCGGCATCCCCTATTCGCCGGCGACCGGCCTGCCGATCGAAAGCCAGACGGTCAGCCAGATGGTCGACCGCATCATGGCCCTGCCGGAAGGGACCCGCCTCTATCTGCTGGCGCCGATCGCCCGCGGCCGCAAGGGCGAATACAAGAAGGAATTCCAGGACCTGCAGAAGCGCGGCTTCCAGCGCGTGCGGGTCGACGGCACGATCCATGAAATCAATGCCGTGCCGGCGCTCAATAAGAAGCTGAAGCACGATATCGAAGTGGTGGTCGACCGCGTCGTGGTGAAGGACGGCATCCAGACGCGGCTTGCCGACAGCGTGGAAACCGCGCTCGGCCTGTCCGACGGCCTGCTCTATGCGGATCCCGCTGATAAAGGCGGTGAGCGCATCATGTTTTCCTCGCGCTTCGCCTGCCCAGTTTCCGGCTTCACCATCGATGAGATCGAGCCGCGGCTGTTCTCCTTCAACAATCCCTTCGGTGCCTGCCCGGTTTGCGACGGGCTTGGCAGCAAGCTCTATTTCGATCCCGAGATGGTGGTGCCGGATGAGCGCAAGAGTCTGCGCGATGGCGCGGTGGCACCCTGGGCCAATTCCTCCTCGCAATATTACATGCAGGCTTTGGACAGCCTCGCTCGCCATTACAAGTTCAGCCTGACCATGCCGTGGCAGGATCTGCCGAAGAAGTTCCGCGATGTCATCCTGTTCGGCTCCGGCGAGGAAGCCGTCACCATGAGCTTCGATGATGGCGTCCGCAGCTACAAAACGACCAAGCCCTTCGAGGGCGTCATCACCAATATGGATCGCCGTTTCCGCGAAACGGATTCCTCCTGGGTGCGCGAGGAACTGGGTCGCTTCCAGTCAACCAGCCCCTGCGAGGCCTGCGAAGGCCAGCGCCTGAAGCCGGAGGCTTTGGCGGTGAAGATCGACAAGCTGAACGTCGCCCAGGTGACTGACATGTCGATCGCCCAGGCCGGCGAATGGTTCGGCAATCTCTCGAAGAAGTTGACCGCCAAGCAGCGCGATATTGCCTATCGGATTCTCAAGGAGATCAATGAGCGGCTCGGCTTCCTCAACAGCGTTGGCCTGGAATACCTGACCCTGAGCCGCGCCTCGGCCACCTTGTCCGGTGGCGAGAGCCAGCGTATCCGCCTTGCCTCGCAGATCGGCTCCGGCCTGACCGGTGTCCTCTATGTGCTCGACGAGCCGTCGATCGGCCTCCATCAACGCGACAATGACCGGCTGCTGGCGACGCTCAAGCGCCTGCGCGATCTCGGCAATACCGTGCTGGTCGTGGAGCACGACGAAGACGCCATTCGGGTCGCTGACTATCTGATCGATATGGGACCGGCGGCCGGCATCCATGGCGGCGAGGTTGTCGCCGAAGGTACACCGGCTGAGGTGATGAAGAGCGACAGCCTGACGGCGCAATATCTCAGCGGCCGCAAGCAGATCGCCATCCCCAGCGAAC
>DATMUQ010000535.1:0-4103 GCA_035563795.1 Terriglobales bacterium
TGACTCGCTATCGAGCCTCGCTGTTTGGTTGGGAATGCGACCAATCGGCTCGCTTTAAACTGATCATGGAGATTGCCAGTAGCGGCGTCCCCTCCCCCCTTGAGGGGGAGGGTCGGGGTGGGGGGCGGGAGGAGCGCGATGTCTGCCCGACTAACGCCCACTGTCTCAATCTCCACCGCTTGACAGCATGGCGGGGGAATACCGAAATGACGCCTCGTATCGCATAGGCCTCCTACATGAACACAGATCCCGCAAACACCGCCATCCCGCCGCTGGTCGCGCGCGCCGCCTTCCCGTTGCTGGCACGCAGCGACGCCGCCGGCGCGCCGGTCATCTATCTCGACAGCGCCGCCAGCGCCCAGAAGCCACGGGTGGTGCTCGACCGGCAACGTGATTTCTATGAGACCGGCTATGCCAATATCCATCGCGGGGTCTATCCGCTGAGCGAATCCGCGACCGAAGCTTACGAAGGCGCGCGGGCAACGGTGGCGGCCTTTCTCGGCGCGAAACCGCAGGAAATCGTCTTCACGCGGTCGGCCACGGAAGCGGTCAATCTGGTCGCCAACAGCTACGCCGCAACCTTCCTCAAGCCGGGCGACGAGATCGTCGTCAGTCTGCTGGAACATCACGCCAATTTCGTGCCCTGGCAGGCGGTCGCCCAGCGCCATGGCTTCGTCCTGAAAGTGGCGCCGATCACCGCCGAGGGTGATCTCGATCTCACGGCGCTGCGGCAGCAGATCACGCCGCGCTGCCGGCTGCTCTGCCTGACCGCCGCCTCGAACACGCTTGGCACGATCACGCCGCTGGCCGAGATCGTGCCCTGGGCGCGTGCGGTTGGCGCCAAGGTGCTGGTCGATGCCGCCCAGGCGGCACCGCATGGCCTGATTGATCTCGCCGCCTGGGGCTGCGACTTCCTGGTCTTCACCGGCCACAAGCTTTATGGACCGGACGGTATCGGTGTCCTCTATGGCAAGGCAGCACTGCTCGATGCCATGCCGCCCTGGCAGTTCGGCGGCGACATGATCCGCTCGGTCAGGATCGACAGCACCGACTATGCCGAGACGCCGCAGAAATTCGAAGCGGGCACCCCGCCGATCGGCGCCGCGATCGGCCTCGGCACGGCAATCGACTTCTTCCGGCAACTCGATACGACCGCGATACAGGAACATGACAACCGGCTGCTGAACTATGCCAGCGAGAAGCTGCAGGAGATTCCCGGGCTGAGCCTGATCGGACGCCCGGCAAACCGGGTCGGCATCCTGTCCTTCAACCTGCAAGGCGTCCACCCGCACGATGCCGGGTCATTGCTCGGTGCCGAGGGAATTTGCGTCCGTACCGGCTTCCATTGCGCCCAGCCGCTGATGGATCACCTGAACCTCGCCGGCACCATCCGCGCCTCCTTCGGGCTTTATACCGGTTCCGGGGATATCGACCGGCTGGTCGAGGCCTTGACGAAAGTGCGACAGATTCTCGGCTAAGCATTCTGAGGCTCGCCAGGACAGCCCCAACTTCCTATGATCCTGGCCTGAAAACCAATCTTCCCAATGATGACTGCCGCTTAGAGGTGTTCCATGCTGGTCAATGTGCCCAATCTGCTCGATGCCGCGGAGGTGAAGACCGTGCGCGACTTGATGGCGACAGCACCCTTCGTCGACGGCAAGGAGACGGCCGGACAACGCAACCAGCGCATCAAGCGCAATGAGCAGATCCCGCAGAACTGGCCCGGTCGCGAGCAGATCAAGAAGCTTGCCCTCGATGCCCTCTACCGCAACGTCTCCTTCCGCCATGCTGCCTTGCCGAGCCATATCGTCGGCCCGACCATCAGCCGCTATCGTCCGGGCATGCATTACGGCCTGCATGTCGATGATGCACTGATGGGCCCGCCCGACGACCTGCGCCGCTCCGATGTCTCTTTCACCATCTTCATCAACGAGCCCGATGAATATGAAGGCGGCGAACTCTTCATCAACAGTCCGTTCGGCCCGCAATACATCAAGCTGCCGGCCGGCAGCGCCATCGTCTATCCCTCCAGCACGCTGCACGAAGTGCGACCGGTCACCAAGGGTGAACGCCTGGTGGTGATCGGCTGGGCACAATCGCATGTCCGCGACGAGCGCCAACGCATGGTGCTGGCCGATATCGCCATGATCGGCGAGCGGCTGGCCAAGGTGGCGCCAAACGACCAGATCACCGATCTTGCCTTCCGCAGCCATGTCAACCTGCTGCGCATGTGGTCGGAGAACTGAAAAGCTGGCATCATTCCGCCGCCAGCCTCTGACCATCGCTTCACCCTCTCTGCCCGGCTCAGGGCAGAGAGTCACGGAATGGGAGTCACGGAATGAACGCTTCCCTCGATGCAGCCCTGGGCGAAGCGGAATCCCGCTTCATTGCCGCCAATCCGGCCAGCGCCGCGCGCCATGCCACGGCCCGCACGGCGATGCCCGGGGGCAACACAAGAACGGTGTTGCATTACGACCCCTTCCCGCTCTCCTGGGCCAAGGGCGAGGGCAGTGTCGTTGAGGATCTCGACGGCCATCGCTATGTGGATTTCCTCGGCGAATATTCCGCCGGCTTCTATGGCCATTCGCATCCGCAGATCCTCGAGGCGATCCGCAATGCGCTCGATGGCGGCATCGTGCTCGGCGGTCCCAATCGCTACGAAGCAGAGCTGGCCGGGCTGCTGAAGCGCCGCTTTCCCTCATTGCAGAAGGTACGGTTCTGTAATTCCGGCACCGAATCCAATCTCTTTGCCTTGCAGACCGCCCGCGCCGTCTCCAAGCGCAACAAGGTGATGGTCTTCGCCGGCGGCTATCATGGCGGCGTCTTCTATTTCCGCAGCGGCGGCATGGCGCTCAACCTGCCCTTGGATTGGGTGATGGCGCCCTATAACGATATCGAGGGCAGCCTCGCCCTCATCCGGCAGCACCGTGACGATCTCGCCGCCGTGCTGGTCGAGCCGATGCAAGGCAGCGGCGGCTGCCTGCCGGCTGATCCAGCTTTCCTCCTGGCCTTGCGTCAGGCCTGTACCGAGAACGATATCATCCTGATCTTCGACGAGGTGATGACCTCGCGCCTCTCCAGTGGCGGTCTGCAGGCAGCGCTCGGCATCACACCGGATATGACGACACTCGGCAAATATCTTGGCGGCGGCTTGAGCTTCGGCGCCTTCGGCGGCCGCGGCGACATCATGCAGAATTTCGATCCCGAGCAGCCCAGCTCCTGGCCCCATGCCGGCACCTTCAACAACAACGTGCTGTCGATGGCGGCCGGGCTCACCGGCCTGCGCGACCTCTGCACGCCGGAGGTGATCGCCGCCCTCAACGAGAAGGGCGAGAAGCTGCGTAATGGTGTCGCGGCACTGGCGGAAAAACACAATGTGCCGATGGTGGCAACGGGTTGCGGCTCGATCGCCAATCTTCATTTCAGCGACCATGCGATCCGCAGCATCGCCGATATCGATCCCGCCAGCGAAGCGAAGCGCAAGATGCTGCATAAGTTGATGCATCTCGATTTGATCGCCAGCGGCCAGTTCCTGGCGCGGCGCGGTTATATCTCCCTCAACATCGCCATGACGGAGGCCCATATCGATGACTTCCTGGCGGCGCTGGAGGAATTCATCGTCACCCGTCGCAGCCTGCTGGCCGATTAAGGCCTGCGCGCTTCGATCGGCACGCTTCGATTGTCCGGTCCTGTTGCCGGGCGCCGAGACAAGCCCTAAAGGGGGAACCCTTCGTAAACGCCTCTGTTATCTCTTCATCTTCTCTCAGGAGGGTGAGGAATGACGGAGTTTCTGCGTTATCACGATGATCTGGCACAGCCGGACTCGCCAAAGCCGGCCAATCTGCCGCCGGTGCCGGCCGATCCGATTCCGCCAGGCCCGCTTCCCGGGCCACCGATACCGGGCGATCCGGAACCGCCCATACCCGTTCCCCCCGATCGTCCCACCACCCGGCGAGCCGCCCCAGCCAGTGGCTTGAGCCATGCTCAATAGGCACCGCCAGAGCAGCAGCCGCGATGGACCCTCGGGTCAAGCCCGAGGGTGACAAGGGAGGAAGAGCGGCATTCCGCCCCCACGATGGGCTGTTCTTAAATTCTTGTGTCAT
>DATMUQ010000536.1:0-5278 GCA_035563795.1 Terriglobales bacterium
CCGGCCCTTCGATTTTCTACGCCGTTCCTGGAACGATATCTCAGGACAACGACAGTTCCATGGATCCAGCCGCTGGCTCACGCGCATAAACCCGGTAGCCGTTTTTCCCGCTGCGCTTGATCTCATACATGGCGCTATCCGCGCATTTCATCAGTTTCGCGAGCGAATCCGCATGCATCGGATACAGGCTGATGCCGATGCTGGCGCCCAGGAGATAATCCTTGCCGTCAACCGTGATCGGCGACGTGAACTTGTCGAGAAGCTTGGTGGCGATCACATCGACCTGGCTCTGGTCTTCCAGCTGCGTGCAGATGGCCACGAACTCATCGCCGCCGACGCGCGCGCAGATATCGGTGCTGCGCGTTGCCGTACGAAGGCGGCCGGCAACGGCCTTCAACACCTGATCGCCGACGTCATGGCCGGCACGGTCATTGATCGGTTTGAAATTATCGAGGTCGATATAGAAGACCGCCACAAGCTGGTGTGGGCGGGTCGCAAGGACCAGTGCCTTGTCAAATAATGTGTCCATATAGCGCTGATTGTTCAAACCGGTCAGCGGGTCGAGAAAGGCCATGTCGAGCGCCTTCGCTTCGGCGCTCAGTAGCCGCTGCTGGAAGCTCAGCAACAGGGCAGCGAGCAGCGTCAGATACTGCACCAAAACGAGAATGGTGCCGAACAGGAAGCCTAGTGTGAGCCAGGCCGGTATGACCTCGATGATGACGAAAGCGCTCAGCCAATGCACCACCAGGATCGCGCTGATGATGGCGGTAGCCGACATCAGGCGCGGGTGAAAGCTCTGGCGCTTCTGATAGGCGATCCAGCCCGCATAAGCGATAAAGCCGGCACTGAAGACCGAAACCCCGAAACCACGGAGCAGCGGTGATGCACCGGTAGCCCAGGCCATGAGAATCCAGAGCTCCACGGCCACCGTAGCGACGTAGAGCCAGTGCAATCGAACGGGCATGGCGAAGAAGCGCACCAGGCCAATCACGAGAAAAAGCTTCTCGATCATGTTCAAGGCGTAATAGAGCGGGACCGCGAGCTGCTTATCGCCGTAGGAAAATACGGCGACAAAAGCGAGCCGGGAGACGAGGGCAAAGACCATCGCCGTCGCCCAGCAAAGGGCGCCAGGATTAGTGCGGGGAATTCGGCTCATCCACAGGAACAGGATGAAGAAGACGAAATAGATGGTCGATCCAATCGTGTGAACGATTTCGTACCGCATCCCCAGAACCCCGCTCGCTCCAGGTACTCCCCAGCGATGTATTCCCCAGTGATATATTCCCTGGCAGCGTATCCCCGGCATGTTTTCCTGCGATGAAGCGCGATCAATCGCGCCTCCAATCGGGACCATGCTCATTCTGACGGCTGGATTACTCTGGCCGGGAATCAAACGGGACGCAAGATGCTCTCAGCCATCCTCATAGGGATCAGGCAGACGGCTGAGCAACAACTTGTCGATACGGCGACCATCCATATCGACGATCTCAAAGCGCCAGCCATCCCATTCGAAGGAATCGCCGGCGACGGGAATACGGCCGAGCCTGAACAGCGAGAAACCGGCAATAGTATGGAAATCCTCATCGGGACGTTCGCGGATGCCCAAGCGGTCGAAAGCATCGCCAGCCGCCATCATGCCGTCGATCAGCAGCGACCCATCGGCACGCTGGGTCACTTCCGGCGCTTCGCCTTCCTCATCGGGAATATCGCCGGCAATGGCCTCCAGGAGATCGGTCTGGGTGACGATACCTTCCAGGCTGCCATATTCATCGACGATGATGGCCATGCGCACCGGCTTGGTCTTGAAATGCTCGAGGACCTTGAGGACCGGCGTGCCTTCATGCAGCACCAGGGCCTCTTGCAACACGGCCAGCGGATCGACATCGCCACCGTCGAGCATCTGGTCCAGCAAGTCCTGCTTGCGCAGGATGCCGATGACGTCATCAACACCACC
Organism: Terriglobales bacterium; assembly: GCA_035563795.1. Classification (GTDB taxonomy): domain Bacteria; phylum Pseudomonadota; class Alphaproteobacteria; order Dongiales; family Dongiaceae; genus Dongia_B. The sequence goes on from DATMUQ010000536.1 coordinate 1,955, forward strand.
GCGGCTGACGATGATATGGGCATGGCGGCAGTCGCGCACCTGTTTCAGGATCGTCGCGCGGTCATCATCGGCATCAACCCAGACCACATCGGGGCGCGGCGTCATGTAGTCGCTGATACGGCGGTTACCGATGCCGATGACACGCTCGACTACTTCCTGTTGGGCTTGATGCAGCAGGCCGGCTTCACCACTCGCTGCCACCAGCAGGCGGATCTCTTCCGGCGAATGCAGTGTTTCTTCGCCTTCACCGGGTTTCAACCCGAACAGGCGCAGCACCAGATTGCCGAGGCCATTGAGCAGGATGATGGCGGGGCGCAAAAGGAACAGGAACAGACCCAGCGGCCGTACCACCCAAAGCGCTGTCGGCTCGCTTTTCTGCAAGGCGAGGCTCTTCGGCGCCAACTCACCGAGGACGATATGCAGCGAGGTGATCACGGCAAAAGCGATGGCGACCGAGATGGTATGCGAACCCGCCGAGACCCAATCCGATGGCAGGAAGCCGAGTAGTGGCTCTACCAGATGCGCCAGGGCCGGCTCGCCGATCCAGCCCAAGGCCAGCGAGGAAATGGTAATGCCAAGTTGCGTTGCCGCCAGGTTGGCATCGAGATGATCGATCGCCCGCGACAATGCCTTGGCATTGCGCCGGCGCTGCGCCACCAGTTCGGCGACGCGGCTGCGACGCACCGCCACCAGCGAGAATTCCGCCGCAACGAAGAAACCATTTGCCAGGACAAGAAGAAGAACGAGGGCGATCTTCAATAGGTCGCCGGTACTGTCGTCACCTGTGGACATTGGCAGTTAATTCCAATCAGATATGAAAATGGGTCGAATGCCGAAGATGGCCGCTCACGCCTGTGCGTTCAACCCGCAGCCGGTGAGAATAATCTCGCTCACCTGACGCGCCGCCAGCTGGTAATCCTCCGGCGCCAGGGTCTCCCGGCCGAGGACGGCGGCGATCTGTACGGCGAAATCGGCATAGGTCTGGGTATTGGCCCAGATCATGAAGAAAAGATGCCGGGGGTCGATCTGACGCATCTTGCCGGCCGCGATCCAGCCATCGATGACGCGGGCCTTGCGATCGACCCAGTCGCGCAGTTCTTCCTGCAGGAAATCGCCGATCTCCGGGGCGCCGTGGATGATCTCATTGGCGAAGACCCGCGAGGCGAGGGGACGCTGCTGTGCCAGCTCGATCTTGGCGGCGATATAGTGATTGAGCGCTTCGGCCGGATCGCTCTCCGGCTTGATCAGATCACCGGTCCCCAGCCAGAGCTCGAGGATGCCCTGCAGCACCTGGCGGTAGAGGTCAGTCTTGGTCTTGAAATAGTAGTGAAGGTTGGCCTTCGGCACGCCGGCCCGTTTGGCGATCTCTGCCGTGGTGGCGCCGGAAAAGCCGGTTTCAGCGAAAACCGATTCCGCCGCCGCCAGAATGCGCGCCTCGATGCTGGCCCGCGAAATCTGCCGAATTCCCTTGGCCGCATTATTGCGGCGAACGCCAATCGTCATGGTCTCCTGGTCAGCCTTCTCTTTTACCGTCGGCACCGACTTCACCCCTCCCCAAAGCGGCCGGTTCGGCCCCGGCCGTCATATCTCGTTCACCTTCCTGTCTCACCTTAACACGGTAAAACTGATCAAGCGGTCAGAAAAAACTTGATCAAATGGTCAAAAATCCGCATGCTCGATTCCAACAGACGGGAAACGTCGGGCATGCCTGCCGGCTGAAGCCTGCAGAGCGATGATGCCAAGAATGGGAGAGAAAGATGACGCAATCCGCGACGCCGGATATCGCGACTGCACGCCTGGGCCAAGGGCAGCTCGCCGAGAATTTCGACGATGTGAAGCCGGTGCTCGACCGCAAGAAGGCGCTGGTCGAAAGCAGCCGCTGCTATTTCTGTTTCGATGCGCCCTGCCAGGAAGCCTGCCCGACCAGCATCGACATCCCCAATTTCATCCGCATGATCTCGACCGACAATGTGCGCGGGGCGGCAGAGAAAATCTTCGAGCAGAACATCCTCGGCGGCATGTGCGCCCGGGTCTGCCCGACCGAGATCCTGTGTGAAGACTCCTGTGTCCGCAACACCTCGGAAGACAAGCCGGTCAATATCGGCGCGCTGCAGCGCTATGCCACGGATAAGCTGATGGAGCAGGGCATCCATCCGTTTGAACGGCAGGCGTTGAGCGGCAAGCAAGTGGCGGTGGTGGGCGGAGGCCCGGCTGGCCTGTCGGCCGCGCATCGGCTCGCCATGCTGGGCCATGACGTCACCATCTTCGATGCCAAGGACAAGCTCGGCGGCCTCAATGAATACGGCATCGCCGCCTATAAGACGGTCAATGATTTCGCCCAGCGCGAAGTCGACTGGCTGCTGAAGATCGGCGGCATCACACCGAAGACCAAGACGGCGCTTGGCCGCGACATCACCTTGGAGAATCTGCGCCGCGATTACGACGCCGTCTTCATCGGCCTCGGCCTGGCCGGCGTCAATGCCCTGGGCATCGAGAACGAGAACATGGACGGCGTCCTCGATGCGGTCGATTACATCGCGCAATTGCGCCAGGCCAAGGACAAGTCGAAACTGCCGGTCGGCCGCAAGATCGTCGTCATCGGCGGCGGCAATACCGCGATCGATATCGCCGTGCAGTCAAAGCGCCTCGGTGCCGAGGATGTGACCCTGGTCTATCGCCGCGGCCCCGACCAAATGAGCGCCACCTGGCATGAGCAGGAATTCGCCCAGGTCAATGGTGTGACCATCAAGCATTGGGCGAAACCGGTGCGGCTGATCGGCCATAAGGGCGCCGTACGCGAAATCGAGTTCGAATATACCCAGCTCGACGGCGACGGAAAGCTGATCGGCACTGGTGAGACCTTCACCATCCTCTGCGATGTCGTCTTCAAGGCGATCGGCCAGAAGCTGGTCAAGGACCCGGTCAACGGCAAAGCCCATGAGACGCTGGATCTGGCCGGCGGCAAGATCGTCGTCAATGACGATATGCAAACCTCGCTGCCGGATGTCTGGGCCGGCGGTGATTGTACCGCAACCGGTATCGATCTGACCGTGCAAGGGGTCGAGGACGGCAAGATTGCGGCCATCGCCATCGACCGATTCCTGCGCGGCAAGAACCGCTGATCAATAACACATAGAAGCGCCTCTAAGAGCGCCTGACGGGAGAATGACCATGGCTGACATCCGCTCGAATTTCGCCGGCATCAAATCGCCCAATCCGTTCTGGCTGGCCTCGGCGCCGCCGACCGACAAGGAAGTCAATGTCGTGCGCGCCTTCAAGGCCGGCTGGGGTGGTGTCGTGTGGAAGACGCTGGGTGAGAACCCG
>DATMUQ010000537.1:0-2066 GCA_035563795.1 Terriglobales bacterium
ACCAAAATCAACCATATGTCAGCAGTTCGCCCCCTCTCCCTAACCCTCCCCCGCGAGGGGGGAGGGAGCCTAACGCGTTTGTCTTACCTATCGAGTATCGCTGTTGATAGCAGATGAAACGGGTGCAGCAGCTTTACTCAAAGCGATTGTAAAGATTGGGGCTACCGCGTTCCCTCCCCCCTCGCGGGGGAGGGTTAGGGAGAGGGGGCGAACTGCTGACATATGGTTGATTTTGGTGTGGTAAGGCGATGAGAGGTTGCTGCACCCTCCCCTCCTGTCATTGCCGGGCTTGACCCGGCAATCCATGGCCGCGACAGCGTGCTGCTTCAATCATGGACCCCGCCGACATATGTCGGCCTACGCCGACGGGGATCAAGCCCGAGGGTGACAGAATGAGGAGATGCGTGTGCTGAGGCCCAGCGCAATAGGGACAGCCTTCGACTGCAACCCCTCACCCCGCGACCCGGATCTCCACTTCATGCCGCACGGGGAAGTTCATCGAGGCGGCGATGAAGCAGTCGCGGGCGGCTTCCTCGTGCAGGTGTTCGGCGAAAGCGAGGTCGCTGCCGGCAATGACGGTGACGATCGGATGTAACGTCACCTCGGTGAAATGCCCGCCCGTCCCCTCCTGGCGCATGGTGCCGGTGGCACGGTCCTCATAGGCGGTGACGACGACGCCCTTGCGCGCCGCCACGGAGAGGTAGCTCAGCATGTGGCAGCTGCTCAGCGCCGCCAGCAGCAATTCCTCGGGATTGTATTTGGCGGAATCGCCGCGGAAGGCGGGATCGGCGCTGAGATCGAGCGCTGGCTTGTCGCCGGCCTGGAAGGTATGGCTGCGCGAATAGGCCCGGTAGTTGATGGTGCCGCCCTCGGCCGCCCCGGTCCAGATCGCCTGCGCCTGGTAATGATGATCCTTGTCCATGTTCTTTTCCTTGTGTTCTTTCTTTGCTGATCGGATGCAGTGTGATCAATGCGCGGCGACAGGCAAAGATGCGGCGCTCCCTGCAGCGGAAGCGCCGATCCTAGGCGCGTTGCCTCAAAGCCGCCAGAACGGCTTCTCGATCTCGCGCTCGATATCGGCGCGGCTGAGGCCGATATCCTTCAGCATCGCCTCGTCGAGCCGCGAGAGATCGCGCCGGCAGCGCAGTGCCTGATGCCGGCAGCCATACCAGTCGAAGGCCTTGTCCAGCAGCTGCCCGAGTGCGCCGGTACCGTCGCGCAGCAGGTGCCACAGGCGGTGTAGCAGGCCGCGCGGCGCATGGGCGGTGCGCAGCGGATGAGCGGGATCGAGGTCGATCACGCGGTTGTCGGGTGAGACGGAGCAGAAATCAGTCGGCGGCATGGCAGGCTCCCAGGAAGATAAAGGCGAAAAGACGGGGGCAAAACGACAGGGGCAAAACGACGAAGCGCAAGCAAGAGCGCCAGGCTGTCACCGGCCGGCGGAGGGAATGCTGCGCGACTGCTGCGGCTGCGAAGGACGGCAGCACTCAGCGCAGCGCCCTGCCGAATCCGGTCGGATCGCTACTGGACGGACGAATCCTAACCCCGCATAATTGCCGGACATATCCGAATGTCTGCGAGGGGGATCTGCAAAAATGCAGGGCATGAACTGGAACGATCTGCGCTACATCCTGGCCATCGGCCGTGCCACATCGCTGGCGGCGGCCGCCCGGCAGATCGCGGTCGACGAGACCACGGTCGGCCGGCGCCTGACGGCGATCGAGGCCAGCCTGGGGGCGCGTCTCTTCGCCAAGGTGCCGGGCGGCAAGCTGCTGCCGACGGAAGCGGGCGAGGTCGCCATGACGCATGCAGAGCGTATCGAGCAGGAGATGAACCGGCTGCAGCTGTCGATCGCCGGCCAGGACGCCGCGGTCAGCGGTACCGTGCGCCTGACCTCGGTCGCGGTGCTGGTCAACCGCCTGCTGCTGCCGGCCTTGCCCGATCTCGGCGCCGCGCATCCGGGGCTGCGTTTGGAGCTGCTGGCCGATCTCCGCTATTTCAGCCTGATGAAGCGCGAGGCCGATATCGCGCTCCGCCTCGGCCGGCCGAACCAGGATACCGGTGCG
>DATMUQ010000538.1:0-4619 GCA_035563795.1 Terriglobales bacterium
CTTCAACCAAGGCAAGATCGAACAGCTGGCAGCCCCGCATGAGCTCTATGAGCGGCCGCGCACGGCTTTCGTCGCCGGCTTCGTCGGCATCTCCAATCTTCTGAAGCCGGAGATCGGTGCCCGGCTCACCGGCACCAGCGGCACCTGCTCGATCCGGCCGGAGAAGATCCATCTGCAGCCGGCCAATAGCAGCATTCCCGCCACCAATGCCGATCGCGCCATGTCGGTCCAGGGCACGCTGACCTCGGTGCTCTATCTTGGTGCCGGCAGCCGCTATGAAGTCGCCCTGCAGGGCGGCGGCGAGCTCACCGTCATGCAGCAGAACCGCGAGACCAGCTTCCAGCCAGCCCAGGGCGAGCCCGTCCTGCTGTGGTGGAACAGCAGCGATCTCTTGCGCCTGCAGGACTGAGCGATCATGGCCATTTCCACCTCGCTCAAGCAACCATCGGCCGGCCTCGCCGGGCGGATCTCCACCTATCTCTATACCCGGCCGCGGATGCTGCTCCTGCTCTTGCTGGTGCCGCCGCTGCTCTGGCTCGGGATCATCTATCTCGGCTCGCTCTTCACTCTGCTGCTGCAGAGCTTTTTCCAGCTCGATGACTTCACTGGCCAAGTGGTGATGCAGCCGACCATTGGCAATTATCTTCGCCTGATCTCGATCAAGCCCCCAACCAATCTCTTCATCATGTGGCGGACGGTCGGGACAGCGGCAATTGTCACCGTAATCTCGGCGTCGATCGCCTTCCCGCTCGCTTATTACATGGCACGCTATGCCGGTTCCCGCATGAAGGCGCTGTTCTACGTCGCCGTCATGCTGCCGCTGTGGTCCAACTATCTCGTGCGTGTCTATGCCTGGAAACTGATTCTGGCCAAGGAAGGCGCGATTCACTGGATCTTCAACCAGCTCGGTCTCGGTAGCTTCCTCGACTGGGTGTTGACTTTGCCGGTGGTCGAGGGTTCCTCACTCTCGACCTCCTATATCGGCACCACCATCACCTTCGTCTATATCTGGCTGCCCTATATGATCCTGCCGATCCAGGCGGCGCTGGAACGCGTCCCGCGCTCGCTGATCGAGGCCTCCGGCGATCTCGGCGCCAAGCCCGGCGAAACCTTCCGCAAGGTGATCCTGCCATTGTCGATTCCCGGCGTGGCCGCAGGGTCGATCTTCACCTTCTCATTGACCCTCGGCGATTACATCATCCCGCAGATGATCGGTTCCTCGCGGCCTTTCATCGGCCAGGCGGTCTATCAGTTCCAGGGTACGTCGGGCGACATTCCGATGGCCGCCGCCTTCGCCATGGTGCCGATCGCGATCATGGCCGTCTATCTCGCCATTGCCAAACGTTTCGGAGCTTTCGATGCACTCTGAACGTACTCTTGTCACCGCTAAATATTTCGGAGCTCTTGATGTCCGCTGACCGCAGCTCGGCAAAGGCCGGCTTCGGCCTCACCAGTGCCGCCTGGTTCGGTGTGTTGTTCCTCAACCTGCCGATCCTGTTCATCGTCCTTTATGGCTTCACCACAGACGACAAAAGCTATTCCTTCCCGCCGCCAGGCCTGACCACGCAGTGGTTCGCGGTGACTTTCGCGCGCGACGATTTCTGGGAGGCGCTCTGGCTCTCGGTACGCGTTGCCTTGTTCTCGATGACGCTCGCCCTCGTCCTTGGCACCTGTGCCGCGGCGGCGATGTACCGCTTCCGCTTCTTCGGCAAGGAATCGGTGACGCTCCTCATCCTGCTGCCGATTGCCTTGCCCGGCATTGTTACCGGCATCTCGCTCAGGGCGGCTTTCGCCCTCGGCCATGTGCCGTTCAGCTTCTGGACCATCGTGCTCGGCCATGCCACCTTCTGCATCGTCGTCGTCTATAACAATGTGATCGCACGGTTGCGGCGCTCCTCGCCGGCCTTGGTCGAGGCCTCGATGGATCTCGGCGCCAACAGTTTCCAGACCTTCCGGCATGTGATCCTGCCCAATCTGGCAACAGCTCTGCTGGCCGGCGGCATGCTGGCTTTCGCCTTGTCCTTCGACGAGATCATCGTCACCACCTTCACGGCCGGGCAGCAGCGTACCCTGCCGCTATGGATGCTGAACGAGCTCATCCGCCCGCATCAGCGTCCTGTGACCAACGTGGCGGCGATCATCGTCATGGCGATCACCTTCCTGCCAATCGTGGGAGCCTATTTCCTGACCCGCGACACGCAAGACGTCGCCGGCAGCGGCAAATGACGGAAGCGACAGGCACGGGCCGGGAGACCGGCACCGTCCTGTGGTTCAAGGAGAAGAAGGGCTTCGGCTTCATCAAGCCCGACGCAGCCGGGCCCGATCTCTTCGTCCATGTCAGTGATGTCGATGCGCTGGGCCTGCGTACCCTTGTCGAGGGCCAGCGGCTGTCCTTCAGGCGTGACAGCCGGGGTGACGGCCGCTTTCACGCGACGGAACTGCAGGTATTGGATTAGTTGCCGTTGCGATAAGGCGGCGGCGGAATGGCGAGATGGGCCTCGCGCAGGGCCTTCGACCAGCGCTGCCGCAGATCGGCAAAGTAGGTATCCTGGTCGGTAATGCGATAGCTGAGTTCAGCCTTCATCTCGTTGCGCTTCAGCACCAACACATCCAACGGCAAACCAACCGCCAGATTCGAGCGCATGGTGGAATCCATCGAGATCAGGCCGATCTTCAACCCGTCATAGAGATCGGTCTGATAAGAGACGGCGCGATCGAGGATCGGCTTGCCGTATTTGTGCTCGCCGATCTGCAGGAAGGGCGTGTCTTCGGTCGCCTCGATGAAATTGCCGGCGGCATAGACCATGAAGAGCCGCATGCGGCCACCCTTGATCTGGCCCGCCACCAGCAAGGCGACATCGAAACCGGCATGGTGCTGTTCCAGGGCCTTGCCGTCGACCTCGAAGGTCTCACGCACGGCGCGGCCGACCAGTTGCGCCGCCCGGAACATCGAGGGGACATTCGTCAAGCTCTCGACATCGCCGGTCTCGGGATGGGCGAGCCCATCGGTCAACATGCTGATCACGGATTGGCTGATCGACAGATTGCCGGAGGTGGCGACCGCGATCAGCCTTTCGCCCGGCTGCTCGAAGACATGCAGCTTGCGATAGCTGGCGATATTGTCGATCCCGGCATTGGTGCGGGAATCGGTGATCAGGACCAGGCCGTCTTGCAGCCGCAGTCCCACGCAGTAAGTCATCTTGCCACTCCGTCGGCGCTCACCCGCTTATAACGTGATGGCGGATCGTGAACAACCGGTAAGCGGCCGGATTCGGTCCCGGTCTATTGCTGGCTGTGATCGCCCATCTGCCGATCGAAGCCGGCCGGCCGGCGCTGCTGCTGGACGCCGGTCGGGCCGCCGGCCTGGTCAACCGTGACGGCGACATCCATCTGCTCGGCCGCCCCGCCATAGCGCGAACCGCGCACCGGCGCTGCCCCCAGATAGTCGAGGCCGACACTCACCCGGATATGCGCCTCGGTCGGGCAGACGCCATTGGCGGGATCGAAACCGACCCAGCCCAGATCCTTGATATAGGCCTCGACCCAGGCATGGCCTGCTTCCTGATGTGGCGTGTCATCCGAGCGCAGCAAGTAGCCGCCGATATAGCGGGCGGGAATGCCGAGGCTGCGGGCGCAGGCGATGAAGATATGCGAGAGATCCTGGCAGACACCACGCTTCATCTCGAAGGCCTGGGCCGCAGTGGTGCCGACCGTGGTCGGCTCAGTATCGAAACTGATCTGTTGGTTGATGGCGGCCATCAGCTCATGCATCACCTTGAGACCGCTGCCACCGGCCTTGCCGGCGCAGGCCTGGGCGAAATCGAGCAAGGCGGCATCCGGCTGGGTGAGATCGGTGTCGCGCAAAAACAGCGCCGCGGGGAAGGGCTCTAGGGAGTGGCGCAGGATGCCGTTGGTATCCTGCTTCTCGACCTCGCCTTCGACGGTGAGGGTGATCTTCTCGATCGGCCCCGCCAGCGACAGCATATGGGTGACATTGCCGAAGGCGTCCTGGCCGGAACGCAGGGTGCCGTCATTCTCCAGCTCGATGCGCCATTTGCGCACCGATTGCCCCTCGTGATTGCGCGGGGTCAGGCGCAGCAACTGGATGACCGACTGGGCCGGCCGTTCGTAGCTATAGGTAGTCTTGTGACGAACGCGGATGAGCATGCGGCGCGGGTACTTCCTAGATCAGATATTGTTCGACGATCGCCTGACAGACGCGGTTGTTGCTGGCGATGAATTCGGTCAGGAACTCGTGTAGGCCAGATTGGAAGATCTGGTCGACACTGTTGTTTTCGAGATGCAGATAGACGCTGCGAGCCTGGCGCTGGGAATCACCGACGCGGCCATAGGCAGTCGCTAGGTTATCGAGATTGGCAACGATCTGCGCATAGCAGGCGACCAGCGAGCGTGGCATCTGCTCGTTCAGGATCAAGAGATCGGCCACCAGCCAGGGTTTGACACTTTCGCGATAGACCCAATGATAGCTGTTGAGCGCCGAGACCGCGCGCAGGATCGCCGCCCATTGGGCATAATCGAGCCCGCCGCCGATCTGCGAGGCCTTGGGCAGCAGCACGTGATATTTGACATCGAGGATGCGCGCGGTGTTATCGGCCCGC
>DATMUQ010000539.1:0-4358 GCA_035563795.1 Terriglobales bacterium
GATCGTCACCGCCATACCCTGCATGAACAGGCCGAGATACTGGGCAAGCGCTCCGAAGTCGAGCTGGTAGCCCATTGCTGCCTCAGAAATCCTTGGGCAGCGGCAGCATCAGCCACTTCTGGGAAATCTCATTGAGGCTGCCATCCTGGCGCATACGGGCGATCGAGGCGTTTACCTTCGCTTGCAGGGCCGGCTCGTTCTTGTTGAGAGCGATATGGTCCGGCGAGCTCATCAGGTCGAATTTCGGCTCGGGATCGATCGGCGGATGCTTCGCCATGATGGTCGCGCCGACATCGTTGCCGACCACCATTACCTGGGCCTGGCCCGACAGGAAAGCGGAGATGACGCCGTTGTAATCGCTGTAGCGCTGGATATCGGCGTCAGCGGGGGCAACCTTGGTCAGCTCGGTATCTTCCATGGTACCGCGATTGACGGCAACGGTCTTGCCCTTGAGGTCGGCCGGCGCCTTGATGGCGATGGCCTTCGGCGCCATTGCGGTGATGTAGTAGGGCGCATAGGCATCGGTGAAATCGATGACCTTCTCGCGCTCCGGATTCTGGCCGACGCTGAGCAGCAGGTCGACCTTGTGCTCGGTCAGATAGGGGATGCGGTTCTGGCCGGTGACACCGACCAGCTCGACCTTGACGCCGAGATCCTTGGCCAGGGCATTGGCCACATCGATGTCATAGCCCTGCAGGCTCAGATCGGTGCTGGCGAAGGAGAAGGGCGGGAAGTCCTCGAAGACACCCACTTTCAGAACGCCGGCCTTGGTGATATCGGCGAGGGCGTCGGCGTGAGCGGCATGGGTACCGAAGGTAGCGCCGAGGCTGGCCAGGAGGCCAAAGGCAAGGGCGGCGCGTCGGCTAAGCATCGGCCATTTCGGCTGGATTGGTGGCATGGATCATCTCCCAGATAAGATCAGCGGATCAGCTCAATTCGCGATGGGAGGATTGCTCTTTCGGCATCTGCGGCTCCCAGCACGGCAAAGATGCGCGCTTGGAAGGGCGGGTGACATACCAATTCGCCGAAAGTTACTTCGACGGGGATCAATGTAAGGGCTGGGATCAATGTAAGAGGGGCCGGAAAGCCAAAAGGACCGCGGGACTACACCGGCGGCCCCTGAATGGCGGGGTCAGGCCGCAGCTTTGTGGCAAACCACTTCGATATTGTGCCCGTCCGGATCGATGACGAAGGCGGCATAGTAATTGGCGTGGTATTGCGGGCGCAGGCCGGGGCCCCCATTGTCCTTGCCGCCGGCCACCAGCGCTGCGCGGTGGAAGGCCTCGACTTGCTGGCGCGTCTCGGCCACGAAGGCCAGGTGCAGATGCGCCGGCTTCTCCTGCGTCTGGAACAGGCACAGGGAAGATGTGCCACCTTTTGGGCTCATCTCGATACCCAACGGCCCCTCTGAGACAATTTCCACGCCGAGCGGTTCGAGCGCCTTGAGGAAGAAGGCCTTGCTGGCTGCATAGTCGCTGACGCCGAAGACGACATGGTCAAACATGAGTACCCCTGAAATATCTGGCTGTGCGTGCGGTCCGGCTTGTGTCTGACGCCGAATGCGTTTGAATGTCACCGCAGATGCTTAGAGTATACATGGGCGGGCGGATGTGTCTGCTGCATCCTGCGGCAACGGCCGCGGGACTTCTCCCGCGGCCGTCTTCAGTTCAGGCACAGCCAGCCGTTATGCCGCCTTGCCGTTACCGGTGCCGTTGGTATGTGGCGCTGTATGGGTCGGTCCGAGCGCATTCACGCCACCTCGTTCCGCCACCACCATCGACATCAGCGCCTGCATCAGGTCGCCGCCGACGCCACCCTGACCGCTGCCATTGACGGCGATGCGGGGGACGATGTCGACGCCCGACTTTTCCAGCGCCGTGGCGATACGCTCCACCACCTGGCGCGTCAGCTGGATCTGCGGGCCGCCCGAGGCTTCGACCTGCTGCTTGATCGCCTCGGCCTCGGCGAGACCGATCTGCCGGACGCGTTCGGCATCGGCGCTGGCGAGGGCGATGGTCTTGCGGGCCTCACCTTCACCGAGCAGCTGGATACGGTCCGCTTCCGCCTTCGCGGCGGTACGGGTCTGTTCCGCTTCCTGCTGCGCCTTGGCCAGGCTCGCTTTACCCTGGTTCTCGAGGATCTTGATCGAGAGTTCGGATTCGGTGATGCCGGTCTGCTGCTTGGCGCGGGATTCCGCCTCGCGCAACTCACGCTCCTTCTGCGCCGCCAGAGCCTGGCGTTCATAGGTACCGACCTGTTCATCGGCGATCTGACGCTGGCGCAACTGCTCCAGGATCTTCTCGATCTGCGCGCCACCTGACTGGCCCGCACCCGGTGTACCGATCAGCACTTCCTGCAGCTCGAGGTTATAGAGCGCGAATTTGGTCCGCATCTCATCGCCCGAGCTGGCCTGGATCTCGGCCCGTTCCTGCAGCAGTTCGATCAAGGTGCGCTTCTGCGCGACGTTCTTGAAATAGGCCGAGACCATGGGATCCAGGGTCTGTTCGACCAGCTTCTTGATGTCGCCGAAACGCTGCACCACCAGCGGCGCCTTGCGATAGTCGATATGCACGACGACCGACAGCGGCAGGACCGGTTCGAAGGCATCCTTGGTGATCAGTTCCACCTCCGCCAGGTTCTCGTCGAAGCGATGCGACCCGGCATCGCCATGCACCCATTTCAGGATGAAGTTGGTGGTGGGGACCAGCAGCACCGCACCGGCATAGGTGTTGAACGCATATTTGCCGGGCAGCAGCGGGCTTTCCCAGACACCGCGTTGACCCTGTTTCACCAGCTCGCCATGGCGGTAATCCTCGCCTGAGGTATCGGTACCAGCATCGCCGACATAGGAGTTGACGACACCGACATGGCCCACCGGAATGACTGTCTTCGGCAGCAATTCAACCGTCGAGAACAGCCGGTTCAGGTAATAGGAGCCATCGACCAGCACCTGCAACTGGCGACCACGGCAACCACCGGCCGCGAGAAATTTTTCGGGGTCCTGGAAGTTGTTGTGGAAGGTCGCGTTGTTGCCCTGATCGGCACCGACCGTCGCGGCGATGATCTGGCCGGCCGGCAAAGCCGGGCCATCATGCACCGTGACGACACCGATCGAGTCATCGCTACCCTTGATCACCACCGGCGCGAAACCGTAGCGCTCGGCAATGACATCGCTCATATGCTCGAACAAGGCGACCTCTGCCGGATCGAGCTGCAGGCTATGCGTGGCGTCGCGCGTCAGGACGACGAACTGGGCCAGGTTGATCGCATAGGTACCTTCGCGCAGGATCTTGCGCTGCGGGCCTTTCTGGCCACCATTGGCGAGGAAGTCGCGGGCATCCTGGAAGTCATGTGCCGTGATGTTCGAGCCAAGGCTCTGCGTTGCCGCCAGAGTCTGGCCGTCACGGGCGAAGACATAACCGATCTCACCCTGCGGGATGGTCACCAGATTCGCCGCATGCAGCCGATACTGGAACGGCAGGAAGAACTGGAAACCACCGCGCCGCACGTCCGGCTGGAAGCCAGCTTCACCCTTGAGCGCGATCAGGCCCGATTCAATCGAGCCTCTGAAGCTCCAGAGTTTCTCGACGATGGCGATGCGGTTGTTCGGAATGTAACGCACGACACCGGCGATGCGGTTGAGCACGAGCAGGGCAATGATGCCGATGATCGGCCATAGGATATACCAAGCCCAGGCGACTGCCTGGTCCATGAAGGACGTCGATAAATTCATGATGTTCCCTAACAGCCGGTTTTAGCCCGGCGCCTTCTTCAAGGATCGAGAGCAATTCACGGCGCGAATGAAGATCCGGCCGATTGTCTCGGGCGCGCATCCCATGTCATCGCTGCCGGCGCGCAATCGGCCGCGATGCCGAGCAACCGGGTAAGGTCGATCGGACCGCGATCTCTGTCGCAGAGGTTTGTCTGTCTGGCAGGGGGAGGCGGTGAAAGGGATATGGGAGGGGTTTAGCCGGTTGCAATCGAAATCGAACAACCTATTGGCGAGCTTGATATTTCTGGAACCCTCATGGCGCGAATAAAATAGTCGTTTTGCTCGCCCGCGACAGGAAAAGTTATCTCATTACATCGATCGGGATGATCCGTCTGAGCGCTTGAGTGCCGTATAGCCCAAGCGATTGTGCCGTCCCGCCCAAGAAGGATGACAGCCATAACGTTACCTTACCGGCCATCGACTCACGCCGCATAGCCATTTGCCTGCAGACCTATGACGGTGACCTGCATCCGCGCGTCATCGTCATCGGCGGCGATCGGAGACCGTTGCCCCTTGACGTCCCTAACGTGGGTAACGGTCTCCGGTTGTTTGCCGTGGATCGGAAGAGGGCGTCGCCGGCAGGGGG
>DATMUQ010000540.1:0-2620 GCA_035563795.1 Terriglobales bacterium
CCCCCGCTTCAATCTGGGAACCGGTCAGCCGGTTTCCGTCCGCGAGGTCTTGTCCGCCGTCGAGAAGGCAGTCCACAAACCTGTTCCGGTGCTTGAATCGCCGCGTCGCGCCGGCGACCCGCCGGCCCTCTACGCAGCAAATAGCCTGGCCCGCCAGCAACTCGCCTGGACACCGCGCATGAGTGACATCCAAGCCATCGTCGACAGTGCGGCTGCCTGGGAAGAGGTTTTCAGCAAGCCGGCTTTGGCGAAGCAAGCGGCCGGCCGCCGGTTCACTTGACCTCGCTCGTCCGCAGTGACTTATACCAGCTCATGAGCCGCTGGCGAGGCTGCGGCGGTATCATCAAGGCAATGGCCGCGCCGCTCGCGCGAAAATCCTGCAGCACCAACCAGGGCCAGAGCTGCAACGCTTCCCGCAGCAGCCTGGCAGCAGCCGCGTCCTGCTGAGCCAGGACGGCTTTGACAGCCGCGACACGGTAGTGGCCGGCATGGCCGGCGCGGAAAACCCGGTCCGGGACGTTCTTCATACTGCCCCGCAGCGCCAGCATCGCGAGATCTGCGTTATGGGTGAACTTCTCGAAATTGAACGAGAGGCTGCTGTCGCGTAACCGGTAGAATGTCAGCGGCTCGGCGATCGCTTCGGCCCGGTAATCCGTCGACCAGAGAATCCGGCACCACATCTCATAGTCTTCACAGCTCTTCAATTCCTCCCGGAACAGGCCGGCGCGCTCGAAACAGTCGCGGCGCACAATAGGAGTCGACCCGTTGCCAACGTGATTGCGCCTGATCATATCATGCAGGCTCGGGGTCATTTTCTCGGCGAACAGATAACCGCCGGTCGGCTGGCCATCTTCGCGGAGATAGGCTGAATGGCTGAAACTGATGCCGATTGACGGATCTGCCCGCATCTGGCGGAGATGCTTCTCTGCCTTGGTGGCATGCCAGATATCGTCTGAGTCGAGAAATCCGATATAGGCGCCGGACGCTGTTTCAATGCCGGTATTGCGGGCCGCGGCGAGCCCGCCATTGGTCCGGTGAACGACCTTTAGCCGTGGATCGCAGCGCGCTGCCGCGACACGCTCAATGACCTCCGGCGTGTCATCAGTGGAACCGTCATTAACGACGATCACTTCCAGGTCTGTGAAGCTCTGGTCGAGCGCCGAGACAATAGCCGCCTCGATATAGGGGGCAACGTTGTAGGACGGGACCACGATGCTCAAGGCAGGCGCTTGATCGAATTGGCGCACGGGAAGCTGTTTGACGGTCATGATGCGTCCTCAGGACTCATATTTTTGTGAGAATTTTGCTGCCACGCGCCGACCGCCGAACCGGCCAGCTCCGGATGGCCTGACGGCAAGACGGCTCGGATTCGCCCGGCGCATGCGGAACCTTGAGCTGCGCCGGCCGTCTTCTTCGGCGGCCGAACGGGCCACACCCTCGGGGATGGCGCCGCCAATCCAGGTAAACAGATAGAGGACCGGCAGGGTCAGGCTGAAGAGCGACTCATAGGGGCAGAAAAGAACCAGCGCCAGCAGCAGGCAAAGCCCGACCAGGCCGTTATTGAAGGCGCCGGCATCGCCTCTCTGGCGATAGAGGCCGAGCAGCACGGCGGCAAATGTTGTCAACATGGCCAGGACAAAGCAGGTCATGGTGACGATGCCGCCGGTATAAAGCAGGCCGTAGACCGTCGAATGGCTGCCGATCGGCAGCTCTTCGATGCGATGCACCGACGCCCCGATCCAGCCATTGCCGATGATCGGTGATGCCAGGAAACCTTCCCAGCTCTTCTGATAAATCAGCTCGCGCGCAAGCGAGGAACCGGCGCGCGCACTATCCGCGGCGTGATGAGCATCGGCGACGAGGGAAAAAAGATCGAGGCCAAAGACCGGCAGGAGCGCCAATGCCGCCGCGACCAGCAGCAAGCTGGCAACCTGCAGCCGGCGTGGCATCTTCAGGAAAATCAGGAGAGCGCCCACCAGGACAATGGCGGCGATTGCCAGCCGGCTCCAGCTGAAAACCGTCCCCACCAGCCCACCGGCCATACCCAGATTGCGCCACAGCAGATGCGTGACCCTGCTGCTGATCAGGGTGATGGCGATGCCGCCCAGGCCGAGTGCCGTTGCCCAAGGAAAGAACAGAATGAGGCGCGTGGTCGCTTCGCCAAACGTCTCCTCACGCTGGAAGACGACGAGCGACGTGTAGAACCGGACGGCGTTCCCGGCGGGCAGGAGAAAGCCCAAGGGCGTGGTCATGCCGAGGCCACCCAGCCCGGCCATTCGCGCCATGAGGGCAATGGCGGCGAGAACCAGGATCGCACAACCGAGATATGAAATCAGCCTGGCGACACGCTGGTTTGCCAGTTGCCACGAACTCCCGGCGGCCAGCGCTAATGCGCCGAAGACCCAGCCGATCACCGTGAAGGACAAAGCGTTGCGCAACCCGAGCAACGGATCGCCCAGCAGCAGGCCATTCAGGACAGAGCAGATTGCTTGTGATAACCCGATCGACAGCCAGGCGAAAACCACCAGATTGATCGTTCTCCCCCGGGGCCACTTTGCAACCGCCAGCTTAACCAGAACGACAATAGCGGCGGGGATCAGGGCGCCCAGCAACCACAGCA
>DATMUQ010000541.1:0-8495 GCA_035563795.1 Terriglobales bacterium
CCGAGGGCAGGAAGTCGGCCTCGATCATGGCTTCGAGCCCCGCCGCCGGCGACACCTTGCCCTTGTTGATCGCCGCCTGCCACAGCGCCGAATATTCATCGGCGATCTGCTCCAGCGTTGCGACCAGCAGTTGTTCCTTTGATTTAAAATAGAAATTGACGATGCCGGGCGACAGCCCTGCCTCATTCGCGACCTGGGTCAAGGTCGCGTTGGCATAGCCGAAACGGCCGATGGCGCGGATCGTGGCATCGATCAGCTGCTTGCGACGCAGCTCTTTGGCGGCCTCAACTCTGGCCATTTTAACCTCTTAAAGCCCGATTCAGGCGTCGCGTAACCTATCAGGATTCGGTTGATAAAGCATTGACCCGTTTCGTTTTGCTGCAGCGCGGAATTAAATGTTCATTTAATGAACTGGACAGCTGAGGCCGTTTTACGTACCATCACTATATCTTTATTTAATGTTAACGGCGTCATCGCGCCAATAAAGATCAAGATTTCGACGCAAACTAGGGATGACCTACGGGAGCACTTCATCATGACGACGATCAAAACCCAGCGACGCGACCTGACGAAATCGCGGGCTCATTACCAGGAGGCGCTGAAGCATATGCCTCTCGGTGTCAGCTCCAATTTCCGTTATTGGGGCGACCAGGAAACCGTGTTCGTGAAGCACGGCAAGGGCGCACGCCTCTGGGACATCGACGGCAACGAATACATCGACTACCGCCTGGGCTATGGCCCGGCCATCCTCGGCCACTGCCATCCCGAGGTTGATGCCGCCGCGCGCGAGGCGCAGTCGATCGGCACGGTCTTCGCGCTCGGCACCGAGAAAGAAGTCACCGTCGCTAAGCTGATCAAGGAAATGATGCCGGCTGCGGAACTGGTCCGCTTCTCCAACTCCGGCACCGAAGCCGTCATGGCGGCCCTGCGCCTCGCCCGCGGCTATACCGGCAAGGACAATTACGTCACCTTCGAAGGCTCCTATCACGGCCTGTTCGACGCCACCATGTGGACCGCCGATCCGGACGACATGAAGGACCAGAGCAAGGACCCCAAGGTCATCACCTATGGCCAGGGCATCCCCCAGCTCGTCCGCCAGCTCTTCTGGCAGGTGCCGTATAACGACGCCAACCGCCTGGAAGAAGTTCTGAAGAAGAACCACGACACCATCGCGGCCGTGCTGATCGAGCCGATCCTCGGCAATTGCTGTGGCATCCCCTCGAAGCCGGAATTCATCAAGGCCGTGCGCGAGCTCTGCACCAAGTACGGCGTGCTGATGATCGTCGACGAGGTCAAGACCGGCTTCCGCGTCGGCAAGGGCGGCGCCCAGGCGCTCTATGGCATCGAGGCTGACATCTTCACCGTCGCCAAGGCCGTGGCCAACGGCTATCCGATCTCGGCGATCGGCGGCAAGGAAGAGATCATGCGGAAGTACGGCAAGGGCGTTGCCCATGGCGGTACCTACACCGCCCAGGCGATGAGCCTCGCCGCTGCCGAAGCGACGCTGAACATCCTCAAGAACACCGATGCCTTCGACGTTATCGCCAATTACGGCAAGGCAATGCAGGAAGGCATGCACAAGGTGCTGACGAAGCGCGGCATCCCGCACAGCTTCACCGGCCATTACAGCATGTCCGGCCTGTTCTTCAGCGCCGAGGCGCCGACCACCTATCGCAACTGGAAGCTCAGCGACTACACCTTCTATGACACGATGGCAGGCTATCTGATCGACATGGGCGTCATGTGCGAACCGGACAGCCGCGAGCCCTGGTTCATCTCCTCGGCCCACGACCAGAAGTGCCTGGAAGAGACACTGACCAAGTTCGAGGAAGCGATCGACCTGACGCTGGAAGAACTGAGCCTCGGCGGCGGCAATGACGACAAGAAGCTTATGCCCGGCATCAGCGGCTGATCGATCCGATCAGAACTGAAATGAAGACGGCGCCGTCAGAAATGACGGCGCCGTTTTTGTTTGCGTAAAGAGACCGATTGATTTGGGTACGACCGAAGCCGAGAAGTGCCCCTTAGTCTGTCTCGCTATTGGAACCCTTTCCCTTTCGGCACGAGCAAGGCGCAGCGGACCGGGTAGGCGATGGATGGCTGCCGCTCAAGTGATGAACAAGATTTTCTTTGCTGATATGCCCCAGTCTGTCCGACCAGAAAATCTCGGTGTCGTCCTCGGCGATCTCATCAAGATCCTCTCTCGCCTCAGAGAATTTCCTGAGATGGCATCTCACATATGCGCGAAGGAGAAGAGCGCAATTTAAGTAGTAGGAATAATCCTCTCTCTTTGAACGATCGATCGCCGACGTGAGGAACTCCTCAGCATCTTTATAGTCGAAAAACTCAGCGGCCCTCTGCCCAGCCCAATATAGGTCCTCAATAGAACTATCCGGCCTCGTCACGAGTTCGCGCAGAATGGCATAAGTCTCGCTGATATCGCCGCCCGCCGATGCATGCGCAATGGACTTGATCCGCATGACATCAGTATGCTTACGCGTAGCATCCTCCAGTTTCTCTATCATGGATATGGCATCATTTCCACGACTTGCATCGATCAACTGCCATAGTTGATCTATTGTCAGATCAAGGTCAGTCATAAAAGCCTCTTTCCGCATATCAACGTTTCCGCGATCGCTTCGGCTGGAATGTTGAATTGCCCCCACATCCGATGGGCAGACAACCCTTCATGCATTTTTCGAAACTTTTGTAGTACAACTCCCTCGTCTTATCCTTCTTCGTCGCCTTTGCATCGAGACAAGTTTGAGTACACGCCGCGCGTTCTTTTTTGCAGTCAATGCCTTTCCCCCCAGCCGCTGCGGCACTGCGGTCCAAGACTGTAGGCACAGGCATACTTGGCGAAATCGGCAATTCCGTCGTTATTGGCGACTGATATTCGTCAAGTGCAGGATTGGCCGTTGATTTCGCTGTTACGGCGAGAATACCCGCGACGAGAAGAGCCAGGGGACCAGCCGTCGCCAAGGCGCCTTCGCCCGCCAATCCCGCACCACCTCCGAGGACTTCGGCGGCTCCGCTTCCCAGACCCATGGCGGGTGCAAGTGCCCCCACCATGGCGGCAGGCGTTCCTTTCGAAGACCTTGCTGTCAGCACGTTCGGCGCCGCCGCTTGCTGTAGGAGTGCATCATGATCGACCGGTGTCATCTTCTTACCGGTCGCGGCTTCAGTCGCTGCAACATGTAGGTCGACGGCCTTCCTGATGAGGGCGGCTTGCTGTTCTTTTTGCGGATCCTTCGCCAGATTGTCATTGGCCGGCGCCAAGTCCAACTGCTGCAGGAATCTATCCGTGTTGGCCTTGTAGACCTGCTGCAAAGAGAGATCCGACGGCACCTGACCGCTTTTCGAGTTCATCTGCAATTGCTGGAGTTCGCCGTAATCCTTGCTGTCGAGCTGGGCCATGTAATCGGCGAGATCGAGCGCCTGGAATGCCGCAGGATCGTCCAACGACTGGTTCTTCAGGCGATAGTAAATGACGGGATCGGTTTTCGGATTGCCGTGCGCCACGGCATAATCCTGCAACGCCCGTCGCCCGGGGATATCGATCTGCAGCAAGAGCTTCGCGGGAACGTTACCGAGGTCGCCGCCTTGATCGATAATCGCTTTGGCTTGGCTCTTGGCCGCGCGCTGCTGATCCGTGAAAGCCGAAATCTCGCGCTGGGTCTTCAGACGGACATTCGCTTCCACCTGTTGGCGGAGCACCGGATCGGTGATCTTCGCGACCTCCGCCAAGCGAGGCTGCAGATCAGGTGGCTGCGGGCCACCCGCCCAGGGATCGAAGCTGAACTCTTGTACCCGCTCCGATCCGGCTGCCGGAGAAGCGGTCGCGGAAGCAGCAGGTATCGATGAAGTCGATGGCGCCTCCGTCGTCGGCGTCGCAGTCGCCTGACCTTCCGCCGCACTTTCATCGGCCCCTGAGGTCGTCGGATTTGCTGTTTGCGGATCGACAGTTTGAGTCGGCTCGCTGGGTGAGTCGTCCATCACATCCCTTTCGCTTAAGGAAGGCTCGCAATCATTTCGTTAATATAAAAACAATAATACCATTTACATTTGTTGTTTTAAACACAATTTTTAAATCAAACGACGGGCCGGCTATCATGGCAATTTGCCGTTTCGATCAGCGACCGCGGAAAAACGGCGCCGTCATTTCTGACGGCGCCGCTCGTTATTGGCCTATTTCAGTGAAATCTACTTCGCGCCAATCCCGTTCACCTCCGCCACGACATCCGACAGCATCGGCACGTAATCCTCACCCCGGCCGGCGCCAACCGCGAGGGCGAAGGAATTGCGCACGGCAGCCCCCATCGGATTGGCGAGGCCCATGGCATTGGCAAAGGCCGCCAGATAGGTGGTGTCCTTGAGCGCGTTGTTCAGCGTGAACTTATGTGCATTGCGGTCGCGCTCGACGACATATTTGAAGAAGGTCTGGTAGAAGCCGCAATCCATGCGGCCGCCGCGCAGTACGCTGTCGAAGACCTTGGCCGTCAGCCCGGCCTTGGCGCCTAGCGCCAGCGCTTCCGAATACAGCGCCGCATAGCCGAGCGAGACGAAATTGTTGAGCAGCTTCATGGTGTGGCCGGTGCCGGTCGGCCCGGTCTCGATGACGCGGCCGGCAAACGCCTCGAGGATCGGCCTTGCCCGCGCCACCACCTCCGGCGCCCCGCCGACCATGACATCGAGCGTGCCGGCCTGGGCATCGGCCGGGGTACGGCTGAGCGGCGCATCGATCAGCGTGATGCCTTTGGGTGCGAGCTCCGCCGCCAGACGAATGGTGCTGGCCGGCTCCGACGTCGAGCAATCGATCACCAGCAGCTTGTTGCCGGCCGCCGCCAAGCCATCCGGACCATTGATCACCGCCTCGACCTGAGGGCTGCCCGTCACGCAGAGCACGACGACATCGCTGTGCGCCGCGAGATCCTTGGCGCTGGTCGCCTCGGTGGCGCCGCGTGATTTGAGATCCTCTACCGGTTGGCGGTTGCGGTGACCGAGCACGGTCACCGGCCAGCCCTTTTCCACTAGGTTCTTCGCCATGCCGTGGCCCATCAGGCCGATACCGACGAAACCAATCCGTTCCTTTGTCACAAATGCCTCCTTGGCAGCAGGATGATGCGGGACTGCTCCACGGGTGCAGATGATAGAGCGCGGGTAAATCGCGCGACAAGGGCCAGCGGCCTATCGCTATTATGACAATTGTAACGGTGACCTAAAGACGATGCACCATTCCCGTGATTCCCGGCCTCGCTTCTGGTGCCGTGTCGTCCAGTATCGGCGCAGCCAACTTTGAAAGAATAATCAGCCAGCTCTTGTGAAGACATGCCTGTTGGAAGCGCGGCTTTGGCGTCTTCAGAATAATTACCAGCGACGACAAGCATCACGGTTAACCCATTCCATCAGCATTTTCGATTTCTTGCGACCGCCCTCTGACGTACCATTCAGGCGTTTCCTTCACGGTCTTGGCGTAGCGCTTGCGCCAATAGGGCCATAACGGATGAGGGCGTGATGAAAGATCTCCGCGGCGATCCGGTATCGACACAGGATTCTGCCTCGCTCGAGATTTACGAGCGGGCCGTCAATGCCTTCAACCTCTATCGCGGCGACCCGGTCGCGATCATCGACGAGGCACTGGCGCGACAGCCGGACTTCGCCATGGGCCATGCGCTCAAGGCACATGTCATGGTGAGCATGTGGGAACGCAGCATGCTGCCGCCGATCAAGGAATGCGTGGCGCGCCTCAAGGAACTCGACAACCGCAGCAACGACCGCGAGCGCCGGCATGCGCAGGCCTTGTCGCTGTGGGCCGAGGGCGATTGGCGTGGCTACAAGGATATGCTCGACCGTCTCCTCGCCGATCATCCGCGCGACCTGCTGGCATTGCAGGCCGGGCATCTCAGCGACTTCTTTCAGGGCGACCGCGAGAACCTGCGCGGCCGGGTGGCACGCGCCCTGCCGTTCTGGAGCCGGGACGACAAGGCCTATGGCTATCTGCTCGGCATGCAGGCCTTCGGCCTCGAGGAATGCGGCAGCTATGGCCTCGCCGAGGAGGCCGGCCGCCATGCCCTCGATCTCAATGCCGATGATTGCTGGGCGCAGCATGCCGTCGCCCATATCCTTGAAATGCAAGCCCGGCAGGCCGAGGGCGTCGCTTTCATGGAATCGCGGCAAGCCGACTGGGCCCAGGACGACAATGCGTTCCAGTTCCACAACTGGTGGCATACCGCCCTGTTCCATCTCGACCAGGGCAACCACGCCCGGGCGCTCGATATCTATGATCGCGGCGTGCATCCGCAGCCGACCGAAATTCAGCTCATGCTACTGGATGCCACGGCACTTCTCTGGCGCATGCATCTCAACGGGATCGATGTCGGCGGGCGCTGGGATGACCTGGCGACGACCTATGCCAAGGGCAGCGAAACCGGCTTCTACGCCTTCAATGACATGCACGCCATGCTGGCCATGGTGGCAACCGGCCGGCAGCAGGAAGCGGCCGCTCTGTTGCGCCAGATCGAGGAAATGTCGAATGCAGCAAATACCAACGGCATGATGACACGCGAGGTGGGTCTCCCCATTTTCCGGGCCATTCTCGCCTTCGGCGCCGAACGATATGCCGAAGCGGTCGCGCATCTGATGCCGGTGCGCTATCGCGCCCATATATTCGGCGGCAGCCACGCCCAACGCGATATCCTGCACCGCACGCTGATCGAAGCCGCTTTGCGCGGCGACGACAAAGCATTGGCCCATGCCCTTGCGCATGAACGGCTTTCGCTGAAGCCGCATTGCCCGTTTAGCTGGAACCTGCACCGTCGCGCCGCGCAATGACTGTTCGCCATGGTAGCGTTTCTTGAGTGGCAAATTGCTCGCTGGAGCAGGATCCTTTTAGACAGAATCGCTGTGCGATTTCGTCTAAAACGCGAATCCGTCTCTCCTCAATAAGATAGAGAGCGATTCGCCCGCGATAGAACATATTCCGTCACTCATCCGACGGACCTTCCGCCGTTTTCTTCTCGACGATCTCTCCATGCGCGGCTCCATCCTGAGCTGCCTCGCTGAGACGTTCGAGCTTGGCGACCTCCTCGTCGAGAAGTCGCTGAATCAAGCTGCGCCGCTCATCATCGATCGCTCCGGAAAGCATCTCCCGATATCGCGAGATGTTCGCTTCCGCGATAAATCGCACAAGCTGGCTCATCCCGAACACCCCATCATAAATTTCGGCTGGTCGATCAAGATTGGCGCGAGAAGCGCCGTTGAATCTCTCTGAAACTATCCATGGGAGCGCCGAGAAACCAGCCCCCGGGCCCCCGGCAAATTTGATCAAGATCAAACTTGCGCGACCTCCCGGCGCCCGAGACACACGTGGCCCGCCATTTACCGGTTACATGCAGCCGGTTTGATCCGGATCAATATGCCCATCTGCCAAGTCCTTAGATTGTTACAAAATCTGTCAACTCCTCCGACCCCGAGGTTACAGGACGCATGCAGAAGAAGAACGGCACGACGCCCCATAGGCCATCGATCTATGCCTTGGATCCCTGGACACCCGGTAAACCGAACGATCAACGCCGATACCAATTGCTCAGCCCTGAAGAGCAGATGCGGCTCGCCACCATCGCCTCGATCATGCGCTTCCGGAAAGGCGAGCTGATCTATCGGCAAGGCGACGAGGTCAAAGCCGTCTTCAATATCGTGACCGGGGTCGTGAAGGCCTGCCAGGGTGTCGGACCGACCGATGAGCACATCGCGGCCTTCCTCTATCCGCAGGACCTCTTTGGCCTGTCGGAAGAGGGGCGCTATGTCTGTTCGGTCCGGGCAGTGACCTCGGTTACCGTCTATGCGCTGCCGATCTCCGCCTTGCGGCGGCACCTCTCTTCGGATGCGCAACTCGACTACAATGTGGTCGTCAAGCTGTGCCACGAATTGCGCGAAGCCCAGCGCCATGCCCTGCTATTGGCGCAGCGCCATGCCTTGACGCGCATCGCCATGTTCCTGCAGCTGCAGGAACAGCACCAGTCAATCCTGGACGAAGCCAGCGACGAGATCTACCTGCCGATGACACGCTCCGATATCGCCGATTTCATCGGCATTTCCCTGCCGGCAGTGAGCCGTGCCTTCCGGGAGCTGACGACCCGACACGTCGTCAAATTCGTCGATCGCCAGCATCTGCTGATCGCCGATCGCCCGGCCTTCGACGCGCTTACCCGCAACTTGCCGTCACGCGGACAGCTGGCTGCGAACGAGGCTTAGAAGCCGAATCCGTCTCTCTTCAATATGATGGAGAACGATTCATCGACCCGCCGTTCTCGCGCGACGGGTCCTGGCCTCAATCAGCATTGAGCTTCAAAGCGAGATAATCCGCGCAATCCTTGATCGCCGCTTTGGGCTTGAAGCGCGCCGGATAGATGATCGCCTGCAGCCAATAGCCGTCGATCATGGCAATCAGAGGCGCCGCAATCTCGCGCGCCTGGCGGGCCGCATCGGCCTGCCCC
>DATMUQ010000542.1:0-5476 GCA_035563795.1 Terriglobales bacterium
CGGATTATAGGCCTCTTCGGGTGCCTGACCAGCCGTTTCATCCGAGTCGGCGATCAGTTGCCATCCGGCCCAAGAGCACCAGCAGATTCCACCGGCACATTGACATCGACCTTACCGGCCTTTTCAAATTCCAGGGTCAGCGGGAAGCTGGAACCCTTCTTCAGCGGTGTCGCGAGGCCCATCAGCATCACATGGCTCTGCTGCGGCTGCAGGACGATCTTGCCGCCGGCCGGGATGTCGACCCCATCCATCGCCTTCATGCTGGCCATGTTGCCCTGCATTTCCGTCGTATGGAGATGGGCCATGGCGGCAGCCGGCGTGCTGACCCCAACCAGACGATCCGCCGTCGGGCCGGCATTATCGATTTCGAGATAGACGGCGCCGGTATCGACGCTGGCGATGGTCGCGCGGGACCAGGCCTGGCGAATGATGAGGTTACCAAGCTTGACGTCGTCAGCATGGACAACACTACTGACTGACAACAACGCCAGACCAGCCATCAACAGTATTTTGGGGAGACGGGCCACCTTTTCCTCCACGTGATTCCGGCGCAACAGACCATAGCGTCGAACTATATCTTCGAGACAGGTCTGATCGTCAGCTTCATGGCAGATGCGGGTGCAGCCTGGCAAAGGGACGAGACGCCGCACCCCTATCTGTCTTTTGGCAGCCGTCAGTTGGCCAGTTGGACCTCAAGGTCATCGAGCCGGCGCAGCCGGTAATAGGCGATCGAGATGATCCAGCTCAGGATGAAGAGACCGATGATCAGATAGCCCAGCATGCCGAAATTCTCGCTGAGATCGCCGATGATATCCCAGAAGGCGCCATGGAGCTCAAGCTTGTCGGCGAGCAACGCCAAGGTCTCGATGCCGCCGATCAGCAGCGCCACCACCACCGAGACGAAGGTGATGGTGAGATTGTAATAGAGCTTGCGGATCGGCTTCATGAAGGCCCAGCCATAGGCGCCCAGCATGAGGATGCTGTCGGTGGTGTCGATCAAGGCCATGCCGGCGGTAAACAGGGCCGGAAAGACCAGGATCACCCACAAGGACATGCCCTGGGTCGCCTGGGTCGCGGAAATGCCGAAGAGCGCCACTTCTGTCGCGGTGTCGAAGCCGAGCCCGAATAGCAGGCCGACCGGCAGCAGATGCCAGGACCGCGTCACCATGCCGAAGAGCGGCCGGAACACCCGCGCCAGCAGGCCGCGATTGTTCAGCAGCATGTCGAGGTCTTCCTCGACGAAGGGCTTGCCCTGCTTCACCGCCCGGAAGGTCCGATAGACCGAGACCAGGATGATGATGTTCAGCGCGGCGATGGTGAAGAGGAAGAAGGCGGAAACACAGGTGCTGATGACACCGCCGATTTCGCGGAAGGCCGCAACGCCGTTCTGCACGGCGGCCGCGGCGAAGGCGATGCCAACCGTCATGCCAACCACAATCAGCGCATGGCCGATGGAGAAGAAGAAGCCGACCGCGACCGGCCGCTTGCCCTCCTGCATCAGCTTGCGGGTGACATTGTCGATGGCGGCGATGTGATCGGCATCCACGGCGTGACGCAGGCCGAAAGTATAAGCGAGCAGCGCCGTTCCCAGCAGCATCGGGTTGTCGCCGAGCACGGCGAAGGCCCAGACCCAGACGCCGATATTGGCGACAATCAGGAAAGCGAAAATGGAGATGATGCGGCGGCGCAGATCGCCAGCCCCATCATGCAGAAAACTCGACAAGAAACCCGACACGATTGCCTACCCCGGAGCGTTGCCAACGGGACCGAGCCGGCGGATAGCGTGAGAGCGTGGGATCGCTTGAGTGATCCATGCCCCAGCCCACCCGATTGCCGGCACAGTCATGACTCGATGGCAGGTCTCCTGGCTCACGGGTCGTTGCCTGCATCCTGCCTTCCCAGGCGAACCCAGTGGCGTCTGATGGTGCAGGCTATCCGCTTACAGTTGCGGGGGCAGCCACGGTTTTGGCCCCTTCTGGGTCGTCCGCACCGTGTTCCCTATTAATCCCCTGGACTTCAGCCGTCGGGGAACCATCGTCGGCACTTATAGCCGATCGCGGCGGGCGGTCAATGCCTGCCGGCGGCAGCAAGTGACCGCGTACCGACATGCATTTTTGACAGAAAGGATGCGAAAAATCAGAACTTCATCTGCATGCCGACGGAGCCGGCCTGCTGCAGCTGCGCGCTGCTCGAGCCATATTCGCTCTGTCGCGAGACGTCGACCTTGGCGTTCAATTTGACGTCGGCATTGATCTGCGCCCCGACATCCCAATTGGCCGAGAGGCCGAAAGTCTGCGTGGTATCGCGTCGCTTGGCGAGGAGATCGAGGCTGTCATCGTCCGGAGCGGTCGAATTATAGGAGTAATTCGTACCCAGCTTAAAGCTGTCAGAGACGGGAATCTCCGCGCTCACCGACGGGCCCTGCTGGCCGGACAGTGCCTGGTTCCCGCCGCTCAGGGTCTGGTTCATCTGATAACCGAGACCGAGCTTGACCTTGTCCGACAGGGTATAATTGAGACTGGTGCTGGCCTGCGCCTGGCGGCTGTCGCCATCGGGCGTGTTCTGCAGCGTATAGCCGGTGGTCGTCGTCGCGGTCAGGCCGCTCATCAAATCCTTCGAAACGGAACTGCTGACGCCGTAATCAATCTGGGACAGCGACTGATTCTGCATCGTCACGCCGACATTCGGGCTGAGACTGATGGTAAAATTGCCCTGCTGGTAAGCCAAGCCAGGTCCGGCATTGGCCGAGGCATCACCGAATAGACCGCTATCCGACTGCGTTTTCGAGAAAGCGCCGTGATTGACCAGCGAGAGACCGCCGGATAACGGCACGACATATTGCCCGCTGCCGCCCAGCACGGCATCCCAACCGCGATCGGAATCCGCCGTCGAGACAGTGAAAGGCACAGCGCCAAGATCGATCTTCTTATTGGTCGGCGTCGCGGCACTATCACTCGCCGCCAGCGGATCGGCAGCCGCACCGCCGGTGAGCTTGTCGTTGAGCCCGGCGCCTGACAGGTTCAGATAGAGCGACGCACCGGTCGAGGTCTGGTCGGCCCGAGCGACGACCGACAGTGCGACAGCCGACAGCAGGCCGAGCGGCATCGCCATCAGCACGGCGGCGAGCCGCCTGCTGCTCTTGAAGCCCGATCTTGTCGATTGCGTACTCATCGGCCGGTCGCCCGTTATTCCTGCGATTCGTTGTTTCTTTGGTCTGTCGTTACTGGAGGTCTGTCGTATCGGGCCATCCGGCCGCGATCCCCCTCGCGGCGTCACGAAACCTAGCAAAACTGGCGCATATATGGGGTCGGTGGGGGTAGGATTGCAATACTAGATCGCCCTGCCCCCACATAATGGACCGATCAGTTGCCTTCCGGCATCACCTCGCCCTGCGGGGTGACCATGACATTACCACCGACGCCGTCCTTGTTGACGGCCGTACCGTGCCAGACATTGTCACAGCCTTTTTGCAGATCCTTGACCTGCGTATAGCCCGCCGCTTCGATCTTCTTCTTGGTCTGCTCCGCCGTCGTCCCATCGATCTTCGTGCCGGCTTCACAGCCAGCCACCTGGATCACCGCAGCGGACTGCGCCATCGCGGGTTGCAACAGGACCTGGCTGCCGAGCGCCAGAACCAAAGCGAGACCATAACGGGCGATACCGATCGACATGGATAGTTTCCTTTCACTGCAAGTTCGGTGGATGAAGATAGTCAACAGGCGAAGATTGAGGCGATAGAGAGAATCAGCGGACGAAGATCAGCGCCACCTTCACTAGAAATGGCGCAAGGCGCGGACGGATCAAGCGTAGCGACATCGGTATCGAGCCGGGGCCAAGGGATCACTTGCCGGTTGATAGGGATCATGGGTATCGAGCAGCATGCGGCAGAAGGCTTCCTTGTGAAGCACGGAGCCCAGCACCAGACTGCCGCCAGCTGAAATAGCACCGGCCGCAGCATTTGCCCCACATGCATCGGACAGGCGGTCGGTCTCCAGATTCACGTCATCCCCCAAAATCCCCAGTCGGTCGCTTCCTCAGGCGCGAAGATATCCCGCTCCCCGCCGGCCACCAATTCAGTCCCCTGACAGAAGGTTCCGCCAAGGGGATGCTGTCGATGAAGGAGGGAGAGATCAGGGCGTGATTGCGACGATTTCTTGGCAAGCACAGCCGAGGAGATGCCACCCACAGCTGACCCGGACCGAAGAATTGCCCGTGCCGCGGTTTCTGGCTGGACAAATCATTATGTTATAATATAACAATTCCATTCATCACAAACGTCCCGCAACGAGGTTGAATGATGTTCCGGCGTCTCTCTCTGGCTTTTCTGGGCTTGGTTCTGGGCGGCTTTGCTTCTACCGCGCCCCATTCTGTTCTGGCCGACGGCCTGCCGGTGGTGGCAGCCGAGAACTTCTATGGTGATCTGGTCCAGCAATTGGGCGGGCCCCAGGTCCAGGTGACCAGCATCCTCAGCAACCCCGATCAGGATCCGCATCTCTTCGAAGCCAGCCCCTCGACCGGTCGCGCATTGGCGGCCGCCCGGCTCGTCATCGTCAATGGCGCCGATTACGATCCCTGGATGGAAAAACTGCTGCAGGCGACCCCATCGGCTGATCGGGTCGAAATCGTCGTCGCCGATCTCGTCCAGGCTAAATCCGGCGACAATCCGCATCTCTGGTACAAGGTCAGCAACATGGCCGAAGCGGCAAAAGCGGTGGCCGCCGCCCTCACCCGGCTTGACGCCTCCCATGCCGCCGATTACCAAAAACGCTTGAGTAGTTTCCTCAGCAGTCTGCAGCCGCTTTCGGCCAAGGTCGCCGCCATGCACCAGGCCTATGCCGGAACGCCTGTGACAGCGACCGAGCCCGTCTTCGGCTATATGGCGGCGGATCTGGGACTTGATATGCGCAACGAACGCTTTCAGCTTGCAGTCATGAACGACACCGAACCCAGTGCCAGCGATATCGGCGGTTTCCAAGACGATCTGAAGCAGCGCAAGGTTCATGTATTGCTGTTCAACCAGCAGACCACTGATGATCTGTCCCAGCGCCTGCTCGATATCGCCAAGGAGGCCAAGGTTCCTGTCGTCGGCGTGACTGAAACCGAACCCGCCGACCGCAGCTACCAGGAATGGATGCTGCAGCAGTTGACGGCGCTGGATCAGGCGCTCAGCACCAACAAACAGCCGTAACGGAGCATAGCGAGATTAATGTCAGCAGCATCGGGATCGGGGGCGCTTTCACCGTCATGAACCGGGACGTAGCGCCGAAGCAGCCAGAACCCACGGTCGAGCTTGAGCATGCCACGCTGACACTGGGCGGCCGCAAGATCCTGTCCGATATCAGCCTGACCATCAATGCCGGCGAATTCATCGGCGTCCTTGGTCCCAATGGTGCCGGCAAGACGACGCTGATGCGCGCCCTGCTGGGCTTGATCCCGGTCTCAGGGGGCAGCCTCCGCGTGCTCGGCGAAGCCGCGC
>DATMUQ010000543.1:0-3181 GCA_035563795.1 Terriglobales bacterium
AGCTCGCCAGTCCTCGCCGATTTCCTCTCCCGCCTCGATACGCTGATCGCGCTGGCGACGAAGAAGGGCGCCTGACGGATCAGGCTCTGGCCTTTGCCCTGCCGTTGGTGGCGCGTCCCGTATTGGCACGCCGTTTCAGCCAGCGTGTCAGCTCTGCGACCATTGGCTGAACCTCGCCGCCAGCCGGCTCATGCGGTCGGATGATGGCGTTCCAGGAGATATCCAGGCCTTTGTTGAGATGCGCCCAGGCGATCTCGCCACGCTCCAGGCTGGGTGCTACGAGATCGCGCTGCAGGATGCTGACACCATAACCGGAACGGACCAGCTCGACGATTGCCTCGATCAGCTCGACCGTGATCATACGGCGCGGCAGAGTGCTGGCCGGGGCGAAGAAGCGGTCATATTCCCAGCCATTGGCCCGCTCGATCGAATAGGTGACGAAGTCATAGGGCCGCAGATCCGTCGCCTGGATCGAGCGTTTGCCGGCCAGCGGATGATCCGTCGCCATGATGGCGATGAGGTCGTCACGAAACAGGGGGATACGCTCGACTCCGCTCGGCACCATGCCGTCATCAATGATCGAGACATCTACCTTGCCCTGCATCAACGAGCTATAGACCTCGTCACGCTGCACCGTCACCAGGGTGATCTCGACGTCCGGCCGCTTCGTCGCATAGTGCTCAATGAAACGCGGGATCCAGCGGAAGGGTCCGTAGGAGGTGACGCCGAGGCGTACGAAGGCGGTGACGCCGCTGGCCATGGCCCGCGCATCGTCCTCCGCCTCGTCGATGATGGCGATGACATCGCGCGCCGCCCGCTCCAGCCGCGCACCCGCCGGGCTCAAACGCAATTTTCCCCCTGCCCGCTCGGTCAGGGTAACACCGAGCCGCCGCTCGGCTTCGCGAATGCGATGGCTGACCGCCGAGGGCGTCACGCGCAGGCGATCGGCAACCCCCGTCACCGATCCCGTCTCCGCCATCGCCCGCAGCATGGTGAGATGTTCCAGGCTGAGCTTCATTTCCTGACCTGAAATAGATTCACAAAAACGCTGAATATTTTGAACGTGATTTGTCACGGCGCGCAAGGCAAGTTTTCACGCAGGACAATAGGAGACGAGAAAGCCGGCTTGCTAGAAGCGGTTTTCGCGCAGAGGGGCAACGAACATGATTGAACTTGGGCGCGCGGCCAAAGAGGATGGCGCAGCCGGCCGGGAAGACCTGACCGGGATCGTCAATCTGCGACGTTATCCGATCGGCGAGCGGGACAGCGATGCCTATCAGGCGCTCGTCACCGCCAGCCGCGAGCGCCTGCGCAAAGATGGTGCCGCGATCTTTCCCGGCTTCGTCTTCGACGATGCGGTGAAGGCGATGGCCGCCGAAGCCGTCACCCTGCAACCAAAGATGTTCCGCTTCCGCGAGGAGCACACCGTCTATTTCAAGCCGCAGGAGCCCGACCAGGTGCAGTCACATCCATTGCGGCGGATGGTGGTGACGGAAAAAGATACGGCGGCCTATGCCGATATCCCGCAAGGGAGCCTCGTGCGCCAGCTCTATCAGGCCGATGCGCTGCTCGATTTCATCAACGACGTGCTGCAGGAAGGGCCGCTCTATCGCCATGGCGATCCGCTGGCCGCACTCAATATCCAGAATTTCTCCGCCGGGCAGCAGCTGGGCTGGCATTTCGATCGCTCGGATTTCAGCATCACCTTGTCGATCCAGGCGCCGGAAGCCGGCGGCGATTTTGAATATGTCCGGATGCTGCGCAAGGACGGCGACGAATGCTACGATGCGGTCGGCCGCTTCCTCGATGATGGCACGACACAACATGTCCAGGTCCTGCCACAGGTGCCTGGCACGCTCACCATGTTCCGTGGCCGCTATTCACTGCATCGCGTGGCCCCGGTGATCGGTGACCGCTTGCGCATCAATGCCGTGCTCGCTTATGTCGATCAACCGGGCATGGTCTTCAGCGATTACGCCCGCAAACTGTTCTACGGCCGCGCCACCGCCTGACCCGCCGTCGCATACCTTCCCACCGACAGCTCTATCCGGAGATCAAGCTGATCCGCGTGATGCGGGCCGACAGAGATGTGGCCATGAGGAGATGATGCCCCGCATCCGAAGACTGCCAGAAAACCGCCATCGCAAACGATGGATCAAACAAGCAAACCTGAAACTGGGAGAATATCATGTCAGATTGGTTCGATTTGCAGCACGCCCTTTCCAGCGGAAAGGTCGATCGCCGCACCTTCCTCAAATATGCAACGGCGCTTGGCATCGGCTCGATCGCCGCGCAATCCGTGCTGACGACGGCGGGCTATGCGGCCGAGCCCAAAGCCGGCGGCGTGCTACGCCTCGCCATGGGTGGCGGCAGCAGCACCGACAGCCTCGATCCGCGCACCATCGGCGACACCGTGCCGATCGTCACCGGCTTTTGCCTCTATAACAGCCTGGTCGAGATCGATGCCGCTGGCAATGCGACGCCGGAGCTGGCGGAAAGCTGGGAGCCGAAACCCGGCGCCAAGGAATGGATCTTCAATATCCGCAAGGGCGTCACCTTCTCCAACGGCAAGACGCTGGATGCCGATGACATCATCTATTCGGTCAACCTACATCGCGGGCCGAACACCACCTCGGGCGGTGCCGCCGTCATGCAGGCAATCAAGGACATCAAGAAGCTCAGCCAATATCAGATCCTGGTGACGCTGGACAGTCCCGATGCCGATATGCCGACCTTCTTCGCCGATTACCACATGCAAGTGGTACCGAACGGTTTCACCGACTGGGCCAATCCCGTCGGCACCGGCGCCTTTACGCTGGAGAGCTTCCAGCCCGGCGTCCATATCAAGATGAAGAAGCGCGACGGCTATTGGAAACAGGGCCGCGGCCATCTCGACGGCATCGACCTCACCGTCGTCAATGACACCATGGCGCGGATCAATGCCCTGGTCTCCGGCTCGGTCGATTCCATCAACCGCGTCGACGGCAAGACGGCATCGCTGATCACCGGGCAGAATGTGCAGCTGGTGCGCTCACCAGGCGCGCAGCATTACACCGCGCCGATGATGATCGACCGCAAGCCCTACGACAATCTTGATACCCGCCTCGCCCTAAAATACGCGCTCGACCGCGAGGCAGTGCTGAAGACGGTGCTGAACGGCTATGGCTCGCTCGGCAATGAT
>DATMUQ010000544.1:0-2929 GCA_035563795.1 Terriglobales bacterium
CTGGGATAACGGCCAGGGCCTGGTCTTCAAGCGCAGCTTCGCCATCGACGACAATTTCATGTTCACCGTCACCCAGTCGGTGGACAACAAGAGCGGCGCCACCGTCAATCTGCGCCCCTATGCCCGCGTCAAGCGCTTCGGCACCCCGGTGCATCCGAGCCAGACCTATGTGCTGCATGAAGGCATGATCGGCGAGCTCGGCGGCAGCCTGCGCGACCCGTCTTATTCTGACGTCCGCAAGCAGGCGGGCGATGCGGCCAACCCCATCCTGACCTATAGCGGCACCGGTGGCTGGGCCGGCATCACCGACAAATATTGGCTGGTGGCGCAGATCGCCGACAATGCCGAGCCGATCACCGGCGATTATTTCTATGAGCCGAAGACCGATTCCTATCAGGCCGATTTTGCCGGCAAGCCGCGCGAGATCGCGGCGGGTGCCAGTGTCAGCGCCATCCAGCGCCTGTTCGCCGGCGCCAAGGAAGTCAACCTGCTGCGCACCTATCGCGACAACCAGGCGATCGGCAATTTCGATCTCGCCATCGATTTCGGCTGGTACTGGTTCTTCACCAAGCCGCTGATGCTGCTACTCGACTGGCTCTATAAGACGGTCGGCAATTTCGGCATCGCCATCATGATCCTGACCATCTGCGTCAAGACCCTGATGTTCCCGCTGGCGAACAAGTCCTACAAGTCGATGAACCGGATGAAGCAGCTGACGCCGCAGATCCAGGCGATGCGCGAGAAGTTCGGCGAGGACAAGCAGAAGCTCAATCAGGAGATGATGGCGCTCTACAAGCGGGAGAAGGTCAATCCGGCTGCCGGCTGCCTGCCCGTCTTCGTCCAGATCCCCGTCTTCTTCTCGCTCTACAAGGTGTTCTACGTCACCATCGAGATGCGCCAGGCGCCGTTCTTCGGCTGGATCCATGACCTCAGCGTGCCGGATCCCACCTCCTGGATGAATCTCTTCGGCCTGCTGCCCTATGACGTGTCGCATCTTGCCGCCATGCCGGTGGTCGGTGGCATCGTGCACACCCTCTCGATTGGTATCTGGCCGCTGATCATGGGCTTCACCATGTTCATGCAGCAGCGCCTCAACCCGACGCCGCCGGATCCCGTGCAGGCGAAGATGATGACGGCGATGCCGATCGTCTTCACCTTCATGCTCGGCAGCATGCCGGCCGGCCTCGTCATCTATTGGGCCTGGAACAACACGCTCTCCATCCTGCAGCAGCGTTTCCTGATGTGGCGGATGAACCATCCGATGCCGAGCCGGGCCAAGGCCTGACCGGTATCTTTGAAAGTTGGATTGACGCGAGATGAGTGGCACCGGTGACGATTTCGATGGCGCCTGGCTGTTTGCCCAGGAATGCCAGTTCGTTGCCGGTGCCGATCGCGCCACGGCAATCCCGCCGCTCGGCCTGACCGAAGTGGCCTTTGCCGGCCGCTCCAATGTCGGCAAGTCGAGCCTGCTCAACGCCCTCACCGGCCGCAATCACCTGGCCCGTGTCTCGCACACGCCCGGGCGCACCCAGCAGATCAACTTCTTCAATCTCGGCAACAAGCTCTGGCTGGTCGACCTGCCCGGTCACGGCTATGCCGAAGTCTCGAAGGCACAGCGCAAATCCTTCAGCGCCGTCACCCAGAGCTATATCCGCAACCGCGCGACTTTGCGCCGAGTGCAATTGCTGGTCGACAGCCGCCATGGCTACAAGGAATCCGACGAGCACCTGATGGATCTGATGGACAGCTTCGGTCTCTCCTATCAGATCGTCATGACCAAGGCCGACAAGGCGAAGCTGGCCGAGACCGAGGAAATGCGGAACAAGCTTGCCGTCAAGCTGATGAAGCGCCCGGCCTGCCATCCCGAGATCCTCATCACCAGCGCCCATGACCGCATTGGCCTCGAGGCGCTGCGTGACAGCCTGGCGGAGATCGCCAAGGGGCAGTAGCGGCGCTCCGCCGGCCTTGCTGCATCCCGGCAAATGACGGACGGGGTCCGACAGCCTTTACCCCGCCTTACCATCTCCCGGCTTGTCTTTCTGTGCGCCCGGCTTTTAGATCTGCCGGTGGTTTCCCTTATCGTCGTTTCCCCAGCCGGAGGCATGCCATGAAAGCCTATTGCATCGTCTACGAGACCATCGACGACCCCAAGATGTTCGAGCAGTATCGCAGCCAGGTGATGCCGACCATCGAGGCCCATGGCGGCCGTTTCCTGGTCCGCGGCGGCGCCTTCACGGTGCTCGAAGGCGAGATGCCGTTCCAGCGCATCGCCATGCTGGAATTTCCCTCGCGCGAGAAGGCCGAAGGCTGGTACCACTCGCCGGAATACCAGCGCATCCTGCCCTTTCGGACCAAAGCAGCGCGCTGCCAGTTCATCGTCGCGGATGGCTTTGAGGGTTGAGCGGCGGCTCAGGCATCCCGCTTGACCAGTAAGACACCCGGCCGCTGGGGCGGTCCAGCCAGCCTCATCTGACAAGCCGGCCCAATCTGACAAGGTTGTGACGGCGCCGGCTGCGGCGATTTCCCCTGTTGATTTCTGCGGCCGGAAGCCGCACTTTCTGCCCGCGCTGCAGGGGGCATCGATGCCCCGCAACCGCCTCCGGGGCGACCGCCACAAGCCGAGCCGGTCCGGTGTCCTCTAGAGCGCGATCGTTTTTGACGGAAGCAGGCCTGCTGCCGTCAAAAACGTGAATCGCCCTCTATCTTGTTGAAGAGAGACGGATTCACGTTTTAGACAAAATCGCAGAGCGATTCCGTCTAAAACGATCCGGCTCTAAGGTTCACCGCTATAAGGTCCAGGTCATAGATCGATGTCCCAGATCAACTTCTCAGACACCAAACACTGGCTTCGCACCGCCCGCACGCTGACCGAGGCGCTGCCCTATATGCAGAAATATGCCGGCCGCCGCCTGGTCATCAAATATGGCGG
>DATMUQ010000545.1:0-5983 GCA_035563795.1 Terriglobales bacterium
AAATGATAGCGACAGGCGGGCGGCAGTTCCTGAAGGCCTTTTGGGATTGCCCGCCGCCATTACGCCTGTAACGACATTCCATCGCCCCGGAAACATTCCCGTAGGTGCCTCTTCGCAGACTGGCTTTGGACGTCCTGCGGAGATCGGGCGACATCCGTTTGACGTGGTCGTCTCGCCGTAGCGTCGACTTCCTTGCCGCGCCAACCGATTGCAAATCGACCCATCGAAAGGAACGATCTTGGCTCCTGAAATTCACACGGGCGATCAGCACACCAGTTTCTCCCCTGTCGGCGATGCCGATGCCGAGCACACCGCACGGGTCACGGCCAATCAACGCCGGCTCGCCACCGATCTGCGGCCGCATTACGATTTCATCATCTGCGGCGCTGGCTCATCGGGATCGGTGGTGGCACGGCGCCTGGCCGAGGATCCCGCAGTCCAGGTACTGTTGCTGGAAGCCGGCGGCGATGACGACATGCCGGAGATCATGGATGCTGGCGGCTGGCCGAAGCTGCATCCCGGGCCACTGGAATGGGGCTTCCAGACGCGCACCAATCCGCGCCTGAACGGGCGGCGGGTCGGCCTGCCCATGGGCAAGGTGCTGGGCGGCGGCTCCAGCATCAATGTCATGGTCTGGGCGCGGGGCCACAAGGCCGACTGGGACGGTATTGCCGCTACGCTGGACGACGCAGACTGGAACTACCAGTCGATCCTCAAGGTCTATCGCCGCATCGAGAACTGGCAGGGCGAGGCAGATGCTGCACGGCGCGGCAGCAATGGACCGCTGATCATCGAGCCGGCCCAAGATCCCCATCCCCTCAATTTCGCCATGCTGGAGGCCTTCGCCGCCACCGGCATACCGATTTATGCCGACCAGAACGGAGCGATGATGGAAGGCAGTGGCGGCGGTGCGCTCTGCAATCTATGCATCCGGGAGGGGCGGCGCCAATCGGTGTTCCGCGCCTATGCCTGGCCATACATGGACCGGCCGAACCTTACCGTTCTCTCGCGCGCGCTGGTAACGCGCATCGTCTTCGATGGCGTCAAGGCGAGCGGTGTCGAGGTCTTCCACCAGGGCGCACTCAAGCGCCTTTCCGCCACCCGCGAGATCGTGCTGTCGATGGGTGCCATCCAGACACCGAAACTGCTGATGCAATCCGGCATCGGCGAGATCGCGGAACTCAGGCGCTACGGCATTCCCGTGCTCGCCCACCTGCCGGGGGTGGGCCGTAATTTCCAGGATCATGTCATGGCACCTTGCCTCTGGGAATCGCGCGCCGCCTACGGGCCGCGCAACAACGGCGCCGAAGCGACGGCGTTCTGGAAGAGCGTGAGCGGGTTGGACCGGCCTGATTTACAGACCTTCATGATGCAGGGCGTCTGGGCCAGCCCGGAGATCATCGCCGAGATGGATGCGCCGTTTCCGCCGCATTGCTGGGGGCTCAGCAGCGGCATCATCCGCGTTAACAGCCGCGGGCGCCTGCGCCTCAGCGGCCCTGGCCCGGACGATCCCGTCGAGATCGAGGCCAACTTCCTGGCCGAAGCCGCCGATGTCCGCCGCCTCAAATACGCCATCGATTTCAACCGCGAGATCGGCAATTCAGCGGCCTTGCGCCGCTTCGCCAAGCGGGAGATCCTGCCGGCGCCGCGCACCGCTGCCGATCTCGACCGCTTCGTGCGCAACGGCCTCGTCAGTCATTGCCACCCCACCTGCACCGCCAAGATGGGGCGCGATGCCCTTGCCGTGGTCGATAACCGTCTGCAGGTCTATGGCGTCGAGAATCTGCGTGTTGCCGACGGCTCGGTCTTCCCCGACATCCCCACCGGCAACACCATGGCACCCTGCGTGGTCATCGGCGAACGCGCCGGCGAGATGATCAAGGCGGATCACGGGATGTGAAGGCGCGGATCACTGCCGAAGCGATGGTCTGACATGACAAGCTTACTCGATCACCATCTAGCCGCGCCGGTTGTGCCCGGGCCGCGCCTGACCGCTGCCAACCGCGATCCGGGCTGGCGATCAGGGCCGAGTTTGCGCTATCGTTATATCTAAATAGATATAACGAACGGAGTCCGATTGTGAAGCGCTTGTCCGCCCCCTACCGCATGCCATCTTTCCTCATCCTGGGTTTCACCCTGCTGGCCGCGGCGCCGGCAGCCAGGGCAAGCGATGTCGTGCTCTATGGTGCCGGCAGCCTGCACGATGCCTTGTCAGCCATCGCTGCAGCCTATACGGCGAAAACCGGCATCGCGGTGCAGACCGCCTTCGGTCCCTCGGGCCTGATGCGCGAGAAGGTCGAGGCGGGCGACAAGGTCGATCTCTTCGCCTCGGCCGATATGGGCCATGCCCTAAAGCTGCAGCAGGACGGCAAAGCCGCAGCAGTGATGATGTTCACCCGCAACAAGCTCTGCGTTTTCGCCAAGCCCGAGATCGGCTTGACCGCCGCCAATTTCGTCGAGCGGCTGACCGACCCGTCGATCCGGATCGGCACCTCCACGCCGAAGGCCGATCCCGGCGGCGATTATACATGGGCCATGTTCCACCTGATGGACAATGCCAAGCCCGGCGCCTTCGCCATTCTCGACGCCAAGGCGCAGAAGATCGTCGGCGGCTCGACTGCGCCGAGCGGGCCGGATCCGATCGCCGCGGCCTTTGCCGATGGCAAGATCAACGCGATGGTGGGCTATTGCAGCGGCACCGAACAGCGCCGCAAGGCAACACCGGATCTTGCCGCCGTCGAAGTACCCGAGCCCTTCGCGACCGGGCCGGAATACGGCCTGGCGATCATGCGTCTCGACAACGCCGCCGCGGTCGGCCTGGCGCTGGCGATCGAAGGGCCGGAGGGCCAGGCCACTCTGGCGCGCTTCGGCTTTGCGCCCGTCGGCCTGCCTGCCAAACCGTGAGCGCCAGTAAGGCCCGGAGCGTCAGAGCTCGATCTCCGTCCCCACCGTGTCGAACATCCAGTTGATGAAGTTGCGCAGGATCGGCATGTGCAAGCGGTCGCGTTCGCAGACCACGTAATATTGCGCCGGGCTGGGATAGGAGAAGGAGAAGGGGCGGATCAGCGTGCCGTCTTCCAGGTTCTGGCTCATGATCACCTGGTCGCCGAGCGCCACGCCGAGGCCGAGCACCGCCGCCTCCAGCGCGTGATTGGCGGTGCTGACATGCAGACCACGCCCCGGATCGATCTGCCGGGCGCCGGCCGCCGAGAGATATTGCGTCCAGACCTCGCCGTCATCCTCATGAATGAGCGTGAAGTTCTTGAGGTCGCTCGGCGTGCGCAAGGCATAGGGGCTGGCATTCAGCAATTTCGGGCTGCAAAGCGGGAAGAGATCGACCGGCATCAGCCGGTGGACCCAGCGATTCTCCCAGCGCCCACCGCCATAATCGATGACAACGTCGTAATCGCCCGGCAGGGTCTTCGGGAACGGCGACAGGTGATGAAACGATAGCTCGATCTGCGGATAGGCCTCGATGAAGGCGCCGAGGCGCGGCAGCAGCCAGCGCGAGGTGAAGGTGGGCGGCGCGTGGATGGCGAGATGGCCCTTGAGATCCGGATGATGCATCTCGGCGACGGTCTCGGAGATGAGATCGAAGGCCTGCTCCAGCGCGGGGAGCAGATGGCGCCCGGCATCGGTCAGCAGCACCTTGTTCTGGTTCCTTTGCAGAAGATCGATGCCGACCCATTCCTCCAGCGATTTCACCTGATGGCTGATCGCACCACGCGTGACATTGAGCTCGCTCGCCGCCTTGCCGAAATTGAGATTGCGTGCCGCCGCCTCGAAAGCGCGCAGGGCGTTTAATGGGGGAATGCGCCTTTTGGCCATGATGGATCAGCCTGGATTTAACGCCGAAATTAACCTTTAGGACGGTCGTCATGACCGCTTGGTGAGTTTTACTAAACGAAATCCGCGAGAATTTGTCCAGTTTGAGCAGAATTTTTATAGACGTACCATCCTTTCCTGAACAGCGGCCCCGGGAGGGCCGCCCAAACACGGGGTCGAACACGGGCCCGAACTTCAGGGAGGACGGCATGGCAGCCGATAGCGCAGCGGCAACGAAATGGGGCGTCAATTCGGAATACGGCAAGCTGCACGACGTGCTGCTCTGTTCGCCGGAGAATTTCCGTTGGCTGCCGACCAGCTCGATCTCCAAGGCGACGCTTGCCAGCGGCGCCAAGTTCGACCGCCAGCTCGCCATGAAGCAGCATCGCGAGATGGTCGAGGCCTATGAAGCCGGCGGCGTGAAGGTGCATTTCCTCCCCGCCGATGAGAACCTGCCCTATCAGGTCTTCGCCCGCGATTCCTCCTTCATGACCCCCTGGGGTGCGGTTGTCACCCAGATGCACCAGTGGTGGCGCCGCGGCGAATACGCCCCGGTCGTCAAGTTCTACCAGCAGATGGGCATTCCGATCTGGAACTTCGTCACGGCTTCCGCCATGGAAGGCGGCGATTTCGACGTCATCGAGCCGGGCACCGTCCTCATCGGCTATTGCGGTGAGCGCACCCAGGAACCTGCGGCCAAGCAGATCCAGGGCTGGCTCGAGAAGGAAGGCTGGGAAGTGAAGCTGGCGCCCATCGCCGAGCATTACGTCCATATCGATCTCATGGTCTGCATGCTGGGCCATAAGCTGGCCGCGGTCTGCGAAGAGACCACCGATGACTGGATCCTCGACTGGCTGAAGTCGAAGAAGATCGAGATCGTGCCGGTCAATTACAAGGACACCATGGCGCTGGGCTGCAACGTCATGTCGCTCGGCGACGACAAGATCATCTCGACGGCGCAGAGCAAGGATCTCAATGCCCGTCTCCGCGCACATGGCTTCACCGTCTATGACCCGGATGTCACCATGTTCACCATGGGCGGCGGCGGCGTGCATTGCATGGCGCAGGCCTTGCGCCGCGATCCGGTTTAAGGATCGCGCTTTCGCGCTCGGGCCGCGATCCGGTGTGAGTTGAAGGCTCTAACCTTCTAAGGCGCGGCAACGCGCAGACCGATCAATCCGGCGCCGTATAAAAAACGGCCAGCGAGCCATAAAAGCCGGCGCCGGATTTAACCGACAAAGTGACAGGGGACGTTATGGGACTGCGATCCATGACACTGCGGGTCGATGGCTGACAGCGCAAAGTCTGTATCAGGCGCCGATCTCCGCATCGAACACATCACCAAGCAATATGGCAATTTCCGGGCCGTCGATGACGTCTCGCTGCAGGTCAAACGCGGCGAGTTTTTGACGTTGTTGGGTCCCTCCGGCTCGGGCAAGACCACGCTCCTCATGATGATCGCCGGCTTCACCCAGCCTGAAGCCGGCCGCATCCTTTTGGGCGAGCGCGAGATCACCCAGCTGCAGCCGGAACAGCGCGATTTCGGCATGGTGTTTCAGGGCTATGCCCTCTTCCCGCATATGAGCGTCGCCGAGAACGTCGCTTTCCCCTTGCGCATCCGCAAGCGCTCCAAGGCGGAGATCGAGGCTGCCGTCAATCATGCGCTCGATCGCGTGCAGATGGCGCATCTCAAGGACCGCCTGCCGCGCCAGCTCTCCGGCGGCCAGCAGCAGCGCGTGGCGCTCGCCCGCGCCATGAGCTTCAACCCGCATCTGCTGCTGCTCGACGAGCCTCTGGGTGCGCTGGATCGCAAGCTGCGGGTCGATGTGCAGCTGGAGATCAAGAAGCTGCATCACGAGCTTGGCACCACCTTCATCTATGTGACCCATGACCAGGAAGAGGCGCTGTCGATGTCCGACCGCATCGCCATCTTCCGCCAGGGCCGTATCGCCCAGATCGGCACGCCGAGCGAGCTTTATGATCAACCCGACTCCCGCTTCGTCGCCTCCTTCCTCGGCGAGAGCGACTTCCTCGCTGGCAAGGTGCAGGCGGTGGAGAATGGCATCGCCCAGGTCGCGACCTCTGCCGGCGTCATCCGCCAGAACGGTCACCGTCAGCCTTCCATCGGCAGCGAGATCACCATCGCACTGCGGCCGGA
>DATMUQ010000546.1:0-7860 GCA_035563795.1 Terriglobales bacterium
TAACATCGGCAGGCCGGTCCTGCCACAGCTACGTCACGCTGAATAGCTGATTCGGCGCGCGATCAGAATACCCATAGGCCAGCGCTAACATTGCGACGCAACATGCCAGAAGGCCGCCGCGATTTGGTCAGAATTCTGCGCCAGTCTGGCACCCGCGTTCCGGCAGATTGGACAGAGTTGCGTCCCTATCTTTCCAACCTCTCCGAAACATGGCAGGTTTTGACCGGATTAAGGGGAGGAGCGGTGTCACTATGAGTGTCAAGAAGCCGACGATTACCGAAGAGGATGCCCTGCTGTTCCATATGCAGGGTGGGCGTCCCGGCAAGATCGAGATCATTGCCACCAAGCCCCTGACCACCCAGCGCGACCTGGCGCTGGCTTATTCGCCAGGTGTGGCCTGGCCCTGCCTCCGGATCGAGAAAGATCCCAGCACGGCCTATGACTACACCGCCAAGGGCAATCTGGTGGCGGTCATCTCCAACGGCACGGCGGTGCTCGGCCTCGGCGATCTTGGCGCCCTCGCCTCGAAACCAGTGATGGAAGGCAAGGCGGTTCTCTTCAAGCGCTTCGCCGACATCGATTCGATCGATCTCGAGGTCGATACCAAGGACGTCGACCAGTTCATCAATTCCGTGCGCTATCTCGGCCCCAGCTTCGGC
Source organism: Terriglobales bacterium (assembly GCA_035563795.1). GTDB lineage: Bacteria > Pseudomonadota > Alphaproteobacteria > Dongiales > Dongiaceae > Dongia_B. The sequence continues at coordinate 660 of DATMUQ010000546.1, forward strand.
GGCATCAATCTGGAGGATATCAAGGCACCGGAATGCTTCATCATCGAGCAGCAGTTGCGCGAGCTGATGGATATTCCCGTTTTCCACGACGATCAGCACGGCACCGCGATCATTTCCGCCGCCGGCCTGATCAACGCGCTGCATCTGACCGGCAAGAATATGCGCGACATCCGTCTGGTGGTGAACGGCGCCGGTGCCGCCTCGATCGCCTGCGTCGAGCTGGTGAAATCCATGGGCGTGCCGCATGAGAATGTCATTCTCTGCGACACCAAGGGCGTCATCTATCAGGGCCGCACCGAGGGCATGAACCAGTGGAAATCCGCCCATGCCGTGCCGACCAAGGCGCGCAGCCTGGCGGAAGCCATGCAGGGGGCCGATGTCTTCTTCGGCCTCTCGGTCAAGGGTGCCGTCACCCAGGAAATGGTGAAGTCGATGGCGGACAAGCCGATCATCTTCGCCATGGCCAATCCCGATCCCGAGATCACCCCGGAACAGGTCAAGGCGGTGCGCGGCGATGCCATCGTCGCCACCGGGCGCAGCGACTATGCCAACCAGGTCAATAATGTCCTCGGCTTCCCCTATATCTTCCGCGGCGCCCTCGATGTCCGCGCCCGCACCATCAACGAGCAGATGAAGATCGCCGCCGCGCAGTCGATCGCCGCTTTGGCGCGCGAGGATGTGCCGGACGAAGTCGATGCCGCTTATGCCGGCCGGCGCCTGCGTTTCGGCCCGGAATACATCATTCCCGTGCCCTTCGACCCGCGCCTCATTTCCTGGGTGCCGGCGGCGGTCGCCAAGGCGGCGATGGATAGCGGCGTCGCCCGCAAGCCCATCATCGACATGGAGGCCTATAAGACCGAGCTCGCCGGCCGCCTCGATCCGGCGGCGGGCAGCCTGCATCTGGTCTTCGAACGCCTGCACAGCAACCCGAAGCGCGTGGTCTTCGCCGAAGGCGAGGATGAGAAGGTCATTCGCGCGGCGATTGCCTATCGCGCCGCCGGCTATGGCACGCCGGTCCTGGTTGGCCGGCCGCAGCGTATCGCCGAGACCATCACCAGTGCCGGCCTCGGCGATGCCGGCGGCCTGGAGATCGTCAATGCGGCGATCAGCCCGCATAACAAGCTCTATCAGGACATGCTCTACCAGCGGCTGCAGCGCAAAGGCGCCCTGCAGCGCGATGTGCAGCGCATGGTCAACCAGGACCGCAATGTCTTCGCCGCCTGCATGGTGGCGGAGGGCCATGCCGATGCCATGGTGACCGGTGTCACCCGCAATTTCTCGGTCTGCCTCGAAGATACCTTGAAGGTGGTCGATGTGCGCCCCGGCCAGACCCTGATGGCGCTCTCCATCGTCGTCGCTCGCGGCCGCACCGTCATCATCGCCGATACCCAGGTGCATGAGCTGCCGGATCCGGGCCAGCTCGCCGATTTCGCCAGCCAATGCGCCCATATCGCCCGCCAGCTCGGCCATGAGCCGCGCGTCGCTTTGCTCTCCTTCTCGAATTTCGGCGATCCTGCCCGCGAGAAGGCGGTGCGCATCCGCGAGGCGGTGGTGGAGCTCGACAAGCGCCGGGTCGATTTCGAATATGACGGCGAGATGCAGGCCAATGTGGCGCTGGATTACCCGCTGATGCAGGAGCTCTATCCCTTCTGCCGGCTGAGCGGTCCCGCCAATATCCTGATCATGCCGGCGCTGCATTCCGCCAACATCACCTCGAAACTGATGAAGCAGCTGGGCGGCTCGGTGATCGGCCCGGTGCTGATCGGCCTCTCCAAGCCGGTGCAGATCGTACAGACCGGCGCCACCGTCAACGAATTGCTGACGGCGGCGGCCTTTGCCGGCATCGCCTCGATGATGATCGGGCGGTGAACGTCTCGCCTCCATCATTTACGCAGGTGCGGGTGGTCCGTGTATTCGTTCCAGCGGACAGTCGATTGAAATAGCCCCTCACCCCGACCCTCTCCCCACTCGCGTGGGGCGAGGGAGATACAAGCGGGCGAGAAGAGACTCCCTCGCCTCGCCTGCCGACGAATGTCGGCCTGCGCCGACGGGCGGGGAGAGGGTTGGGGTGAGGGGGATCGCCCCAACCCGTTCTGCCAAAATTCAAGCAAAGAAAACGGGCGACCCGATGATGGATCGCCCACAGGAAGACAGGGGGAGGCCGACGGTCTGGCGACCGTCAGATCGCCTTCTTGCCCATCTGATCGGCGATGTATTCAGCCTGACGGATGGCCAAGGCGACGATGGTCAGGGTGGGGTTCTCCGCCGCCCCCGAGGTGAACTGGCTGCCATCGGAGACGAAGAGATTAGCGATGTCGTGGCTCTGGCCGTGCTTGTTAACCACGCCATCCTGCGGCTTCTCGCTCATCCGATTGGTGCCGAGATTGTGGGTCGAGGGATAAGGCGGCGTATGGATGGTGCGCGTCGCGCCGACCGCCTCATAGATCGCGCTGCCTTGTTTGAAGGCGTAGTTGCGCATCGCCGTGTCATTGGCGTGATCATCGAAATGCACGTCGGGGATCGGCAGGCCGAAGGCATCCTTCTCGGTCGCATGCAGAGTGATGCGGTTGCTTGCCTGCGGCATGTCCTCGCCGACGATCCACATCCCCGCCATATGGCTATAGGCATCCATGGCCGAGCAGAAATCCTGCCCCCAGGCGCCGGGATCGAGGAAGGCTGCCATGAAGGGCAGGCCGAGCGACAAGGTCTCCAGCTCGAAGCCGCCGACAAAGCCGCGCTCCGGCTTGAAGACGGCTTCGTCGCGGACGATGCCGGCCATGGTGGTGCCGCGATACATATGCACCGGTTTGTCGAAGATGCCATAGACCGAGCCGGTGGTGTGACGCATGTAGTTGCGACCGACCTGGCCGGAGGAATTCGCCAGGCCATCGGGGAATTTCGACGACGCCGAGTTGAGCAGCAAACGCGGGCTCTCGATCGAATTGCCGGCGACGCAGACGACACGGGCGGCTTGGCGTTGTTGCTGGCCCTGCTTGTCGGCATAGACGACGCCTGTCACCAGGCCCTTATCGTTATGCTCGATCTTCAACACCTGGGAATTCGGCCGCACTTCGAGATTGCCGGTCGCCTCGCCCTTGGGGATTTCCGTATAGAGCGTCGACCACTTCGCCCCTGACTTGCAACCCTGAAAGCAGAAGCCGATCTGCTGGCAGGAGCCGCGGCCGTCGCGTGGCTGCGAATTGATCGCCATGTTGCCGGTATGGACGGTCTGGTAGCCGACCTTCTTGGCACCTGCCGCCAACACCTTGAAATTGTTGTTGCCGGGCAAACGGGGGATGCCATGGGTGCCGGTGACGCCCATCTTGTCCTCGGCGCGCTCGTAATAGGGCTCCATCTCCTGCAAAGTGATCGGCCAGTCGAGCAGATTGGCACCGGCGATCTCGCCATAGGTGGTGCGGATCTTGAACTCATGCTCCTGGAAACGCAGGGACGCGCCGGCCCAATGCACGGTCGAGCCGCCGACTGATTTGACGATCCAGGCCGGCAGGTTGGGGAAGTCCTTGGCAACGCGCCAGCTGCCCGAGGTGGTGCGCTTGTCGAGCCAGGAGATGTTGGTGAAGCTCTCCCACTCGTTATTGACAAAATCCTCGATCTCGTTGCGCGCTCCCGCTTCGAGCAGCACGACCTTGATGCCCTTCTGGGCCAACTCGTTGGACAAAGTGCCGCCGCCGGCACCGGAGCCGATCACCACGACGACGCTGTCGTCGGTCAAATCGAATTTAGCTGCCATGATTGCCTCCCCCTCACGCGTCTTTCAGCCAGGTGAGGTCGTTGAAGCCGCGGTGGATATAGCCACCGAGCTCCGCTGACGGTCCCTCATAGCCGAAGATCTTCCAGACTTCCGGATTGTTGTAGATGCCGGTGACGCATTCGCCGCGCACCGACTGGAAGAAGGGCGTTGTCTCCATGTCCTTCAAGGCGGCAACTTGCTTCGCCTGACTGAGCGAGGCGAACTTGCTCTGCTGCAGCTGGGCGATGCCCTGCTGCAGGGTCGTCTTCAGCTGGTCGTTCTTGGATGCCTTGTCGTCGAGGCTGTGAGCGACATTGGCGTAGATCGCATCCTTCAGCTTCTTATGCGGATAAATGGCGCGGGCGAATTTGATCAGGGTCGCCGTTTCCTGGCTGCTGAGGACGGTGGTGGAAACCGCCCAGGCGCCGTCCGGTGCCATGACCACGCCGGTCGTGCCCATGACCGCCAGGCTGGCGAGCAGGGTGGAACTGCCGATTAGGAAATCGCGTCGTTTCAGTGAGGCTTGGTTCATCGCTTTCTCTCCCCGTACGAACCGCCCGTCGGTTCCCGATCTTGGCGATTTAAGCAGATATGAAGGGACGTTCGCCGCTCAGCGATAGCGTCCGTGATGTTGCAGGACCTCGATCTTGTAGCCATCGGGATCGAGGACGAAAAAGAACTTGGCCATCAGGCCGCCGTCGCGGTGGAATTCCTTGATCGCGAGCGGATTGAGGCCGCGTTCGGTGAAGCGTCGGTGCTCGGCATCGAGGTCTTCGACGATGACGGCGACATGGCCGTAGCCGTCGCCATGGGTATAGGGCTCGGTGCGGCCGTGATTCCAGGTGAGCTCGATTTCGACATCGGCCTCGGCATTGCGCAGATAAACCAGGGTGAAGCCGTCGAAGTCGTAGCGGTCGGCAGGCTTGAGATTGAACGCCGTGTCATAGAAATCCAAGGATGCGTCGAGGTCGCGCACCCGGATCATGCTGTGGATGATCTTTGCCATCTCTCCCTCGGTCTTGACCAAGGGAGAGTCTAGGCCAATCAACCTTGGGCTGGTGTTATTCCATTACTACGCCTGCCGTTACTACGCTGCGGCGGTCAAAACGCCGCGAGACGAGGGCGCTCCAATCCCATAGGTCCCTTTCTCGACGCCAGGCTTTTGCTTCTCGCGCAGCAGCCTCAGGCCGATACCAGCCGCTCTTCGACGGGTCGTGATGCCAGCGGCAGGGCCGGCGCGGCGGCGAGACCCTGCTTGGCGACGGTCACCGGCTGCTGCGAATGGTGCTTCTCGATATAGGAGGCACAGGTTACCCGCAGCAGCGAGGTGAAGTTGCCGACTTCGCCCCGCAGTTCCATGACCTCGTCATAGAGCGTGCTGATGAAGCGTGGCGTCGACATGCCCTCCTGCGCGGCGATCTGGTCGAGGACCGACCAGAACAGGGCCTCGAGGCGGATGCTGGTGCAAAAGCCGTTGAGACGGACTGAGCGGGTAACTGTTTTATAGATGGTGGCGTCCTGGCTGGCGAAGACCTGACACATGATGTTCTCTCCCTGAACTGGCCAGCGGACTTGCTGGCCGTGACAGATGGCCGGCTTATCTGCGGCCACGCCGAGCACGGATCGTCATTCCGTCTCGCAAGTGGAAAGCGATCACCGCCACTTTCGGCCTTGCGGGGCCTTGAGAACGGGACATCGCCAGCCAACGCGGCGGTCCATCTTTCATGATCAGGATCGACCGTTTCGAAAGGGGGATCAAGTCAAAGCAGGGATATCAGGCGCGAGATTCATGCTGCATTGCAGCGCAATCTGCGAGGGCATCGTTGGTCCTGTCCGATCAGTGCTTCTGCAGGTAGCCGATGATAAGCTGGCGCTTATCCGGATCGTCCTGGTGATACAGCATCACCGTCCCGGGGATGACCTGCTGCGGATTGGTGATCCATTTGTCGATCATATCGGCGGTCCAGGTGATGCCGGGAGCTGCCTTGACGAAAGCCGGTGAGTATTTGAAGCCTTTCAGGCTGCCTGCCGGACGGCCGACCACGCCATGCAGGTTGGGCCCCTGGCGCAAAGGTGCCTTGGGGTCGGTCGTGTGGCAGGTGCCGCAGGATTTCTTGAATTGCAAGGCGCCGGGATCGGCGCTGTCATCGGCTCGGGCGCCGGTGCTTGCATGCGGGCCGCCCAGCAGCAATGCGACGGTCACGACCGCTGCAAGCAACTTGTATGGGCGCTGGCTACCGGCAATGCGAGCGGCAGAAGAGCGGATCAATGATGGCATCGGCAACCTCCCATTCCGGTTATCGGCCGAGCATATTCAGGCAACTCTCCACCGGGGTGTTAATCCGCTACCACATCGCGCCGCAGAGAGTCGGTTCGGCTTGTGGATTCAAGGACGAGATGAATCTTTGATGAAGCCATGCCGCATGGCGGAAAGATGCGTTAATCTCGATACGACTCGTGAAATCACTTGCCCTGAGTAAAGCTTCATGTCGAACCGGTTGATGCGTCTCTTCGTTCCGATGACCGGCCTGACCATCCTGGTCATGTTAGCGATAGCCGTCAGCGGCCGGCCTGAATGGCCATTGCTGATCGGTGCGGCCGTCATCTGGCTGGCCGGGATGGGCTTGGTGCTGCGACCGTTCTTGCGCCAGCCGACACTGGACGTTTCCCTGCCGATGCCGGCCGCCGAGGATGATGCGGCGACCGACGTGGTGGCCGACCGCGCTCGGGATATCCTTAATGCCCTCCCGGATCCCCTGCTGCTGATCGGCGAAGGCCGGGAGATCACCTGGGCCAACCAGGCGGCGGAACGCCAGTTTGGCGGCCGCCTTGCTGGTCGTAACCTGCTGGCGGTTCTGCGCCACCCGCCGCTACTTGAGCAGATCGAAGCGATCCGTCAGGGGCGGGAGCCGGAAGAGGGCGAGGAAGGCGGTCTCGACGCCCCTTTGCGTCTCGATATCGGCCATGAAACCGAATATCAGGCGGTGGTGGTGCCATTGCACCCGCAGATCGTCCCGGTCGCCGGCAGGCCGCGGGTCAGCGGGCGCGAGGATGGTGACCTGCTGATCCTGCTGCGCGACGTGACGGCGGCGCGGCGGCTCGACAACCTGCGCAGCGACTTCATTGCCAATGTCAGCCATGAATTGAAGACGCCGCTGGCGACCCTGCTTGGCTTCATCGAAACCATGCGCGGCCCGGCCAAAGATGATCCCAAGGCGCAGGAACGCTTCCTCGGCATCATGCACGACCAGGCCAGCCGCATGACCCGCATGGTCTCGGACCTATTGTCACTGAGCCGCATCGAATTGCATGAACATAGCCGGCCGCGCGGTACCACTGATCTCGCCCGGGTGTTGGGCTCGGTGGCGGATGGCCTCAGCTGGAAGGCGCAGAACCGCAAGATCAAGCTCTGCCTGCCGGATCCTGATCTGCTGCCCTGCGTGCCGGGCG
>DATMUQ010000547.1:0-8808 GCA_035563795.1 Terriglobales bacterium
GCCAACCGTGATGCTGTCCTTGCCCGGATAACCCCGGATCGACAGCAGGGCCTGATGCTGGCGCGGGGTCAGGCCCATTTCCTTGGCAGCCTGTTCGCTGAAATCGAGGAAGCGCCGCAGGCCGAGACGGAACTCAGCCAGCTTTTCGTAGTCATCCTTGCTGAGCTTGGGGCTGCTCATATTCCGTTCCGCCTATGCCCTTTAACCGTCCATCACCCGTGGCGTGATGCCGCAGGCTCTACCTAAGCCTTCGATCGCCGGAAGGCCAGCTTTTGCATCGTTTGCCGATACCGCATGCCGCTGCGGACGCCTGTCGCCGCCAGTCGGCTCCCGGTCGCCGCCAGGCATCTGTCGCCGTCCTTGAATTTATATCGTCTTACGATATTTATATGCCATCAGTCTCAAACTTTGTCGTCGTTGAAGGTTGCCGATGCCCCAGGTCAAGAATTCTGCCGGCCATAACCCTGGCCGCCCCTATGACAATGCCCTGGCGCCCAACCGCCCGCCGGTCCGTCCCATCGCGCGACTGGGCGACTTCACGGCCGATGCCCGTGTCCTCATCCTGATGGCCATGGCTCTGGTGGTGGGGGCGGGGGGCGTTGCCGCGGCCTGGATCCTGACCCGGCTGATCGCGCTCTGCGCCAATCTCGCTTACCTTCATGCCATCGGTTTCACCATGCCGCAGATGGCCGATCTGTCGCTCGGCCTCGCCTCGATCCTCATTCCGGTGGCGGGCGGTCTCATCATCGGCCTGATGGCGCGCTACGGTTCGGAGAAGATCCGCGGCCATGGCATTCCCGAGGCGATGGAAGCGATCCTCTATGGCAAGAGCCGGATGGATCCGAAGATCGCCGTGCTGAAGCCGCTCTCTTCGGCGATCTCCATCGGTTCCGGCGGGCCCTTCGGCGCCGAAGGCCCGATCATCATGACCGGTGGTGCCATTGGCTCGCTTTTCGCCCAGCTCTTTCACTTGAGTGCAGCCGAGCGCAAGACATTGCTGGTGGCGGGTGCCGCCGCCGGCATGACGGCGATCTTCGGCACGCCGCTCGCCGCCGTGCTGATTGCGGTTGAATTGCTGCTGTTCGAATGGAAGCCGCGCAGCTTCCTGCCGGTGACGGTGGCGGTCATCGTTTCCGCTGTGCTGCGCACCATCGCCATGGACCCAGCGCCACTTTTCACCATGACCCCGCTCGCCGATCTCTCCTGGCCGGTCTTCCTGATCGCTGCCGGTGTCGGTCTCTGCGCCGGCCTCCTGGGTGGGCTCCTCAGCTTGGCGCTCTATGCGATCGAGGATCTCTTCCACAAACTGCCATTGCATTGGATGTGGTGGCCGGCGATCGGCGGCATCGTCGTCGGCATCGGTGGCCTCCTTGATCCCGCGGCGCTCAGCGTCGGCTATGTCAACATCAGGCACATGCTGCGGGGTGATATCGTCCTGCATGCAGTCCTGCTGCTGCTGGTGGTGAAGGCGGTGATCTGGGTGGTGGCGCTTGGCTCCGGCACTTCAGGGGGCGTGTTGGCGCCGCTGCTAATGATCGGCGGCGCCCTGGGCTTTGCCATCGGCTCCGTGGTGCCGGGCGGTGAGCCGGCGCTCTATGCCATGTTCGGCATGGCGGCGATGATGGCCGGCACCATGCGTGCACCACTGACCGCCAGCCTCTTCGCCGTCGAGCTCACTGGCAATTACCTCGCCTTGCTGCCGGTCTTGGCCGCTTGCGCCAGCGCCTATGCGATGACGGTGCTGCTGCTGAAGCGCTCGATCCTGACCGAGAAGATCGCCCGGCGCGGTCATCACATCTCGCAGGAATACGGCCTCGATCCGTTCGAGCTCATCCGCATCCGCGACGTCATGGTGCGCAATGTCGATACCCTGTCGTCCAGCATGACCATCTCCGCCGCGATCGAGTTCTTCACCGGCGATACCGTGCGGCACCGCGCTTATCCGGTGGTGGATGATCGCGGGTTGTTGCGCGGCATGCTCACCCGGGCGGATGTGCTGAGCTGGACCCGGCAGGATCTCGCCGATTGCGATCCAACCACCACGAGCCTCGCCGATTTCATCTCCGACGCCGGCCTCGCCGTAGCCCATCCCGAGGATCTGGTCGGCGCCGCCGCCGATCTCATGGCACACCAGGAGATCGGCCGCCTGCCGGTCACGGAGCGCGCCACTGGTCGGCTGGTGGGGTTGGTGGCCCGGCGCGATTTGCTCCAGGCGCGCTCGCAGATGCGGCGCCAGGAAGTGGAGCGGGGCGCCTTCCTGCTGCGTGGCAAATCAGGCAATGCGACCACAACGGTGCCGATGCCGACCGAATTGGGGCGCTAAACCGGGCATAGCAGACCGGCCCGCTGCGCTCTTCCCTTTCCGGGGCGGAGGCGGTTATCTAGCGCATTCCGATCGCGATGGATGACCGATGCCTGAATTACCCGAAGTGGAAACCGTGGCCCGTGGCCTCGCCCTGCGCATGGTCGGCAAGACCTTTGCCAAGGTCGAGCAGCGCCGCCCGGATCTGCGTTTCCCCCTGCCGGTGGATTTTGCCCGCCGCCTGACCGGGCGCGGCATCACCGCCATCCGGCGCCGGGCCAAATACCTGCTGATCGATCTCGACGATGGCCAGGTGGTGCTCGGCCATCTCGGCATGTCGGGGCGGATGCTGGTCAGCGATACCCGGCCGGAGGCGCTGGAGACCCATGATCACCTCGTCTTCACGCTGGATGACGGTGTCTGTGTCCGCTTCAACGATGCCCGCCGGTTCGGCATGATGGACCTGGTGCCGCTGGCTGAACTCGACCAGCACAAATTGCTGCGCGACCTCGGCCCCGAACCGCTCGGCAATGAATTCAATGGCCCGACGCTGGCGGCCGCCCTTAAGGGCAAGAAGACGCCGATCAAGAGCGCCATCCTTGACCAGAAGCTGGTGGTGGGGGTGGGCAATATCTATGCCTCGGAATCGCTGTTCCGCGCCGGCCTGTCGCCGAAGCGGGTCGCCGCCACCGTGCAGGGCGAACGGGCGGAGCGCCTCGCCGCCTCGATCAAGCAGGTGCTGACCGAGGCCATCGCCGCCGGTGGCTCGTCCTTGCGCGACTATGTCCAGGCCGATGGCGAGCTCGGCTATTTCCAGCATCAATGGAAAGTCTATGACCGCGAGGGCCAGCCCTGCCCCGGTTGCGATTGCGATCATGCCAGGACCGGCGGCATCCGCCGCCTCGCCCAAAGCGGCCGCTCGACCTTCTATTGCAGCAAGCGGCAGCGGTAAATCCCTGGGGGACATGGCAACTGGGGCCAATTCGGTCGCCGAGCGGGGACGGGGACTAATTGTTGCCTTTGCGCGTTTTAATGGTTTGATACCTGTCAGGGGGCGAATCACCGCTTTGCTGTGCCTGAAGCATTGCCCCCTAAAGCATGACCTTGCTGCGTTCCAGGATATGGATGAACATGGCAACCGAGACTCCCGCTGAGACGACGCCGGTTACGCTGACGACTGGCGAGGCAGGCCAAGCTCAAGCGCCGCGTTTCTTGCTGGCCTCATTGCGTGAAAATGCGCTGTTGCTGCTACTGACCGCCGTCTATGTCGGCTCCTGCTATACGGTCAAATTCAGTCTGGGCGTCGTGGCATCGCCACATGATGCCATCTTGATGACCTATCTCGGGACATTCGGCTTCTTTGCCCTGGCGGCTTTCTGCACCTTCGCGCTCTGGTTCATCTATCTGCGCCGCATCAAGCGACAGCCCGATCTCCTGGATTATGTTGGCGCTAGGTTGAAGCAGGAAATCACCCGCGACCGGCTTTGCCTGATGCTGCCGGTCATTCTTGCCTGGCCATGGTTCGTGAACTGCTTTTCTTTCATGAAAGTGCTGATCCCGCGCCTGCAGCCCTTCTATCTGGATCCCTATCTAACGAAACTGGATCGCGCGCTTCATTTCGGTCGCCAACCCTTCGAATGGCTGGCCCCGATCCTCAATCATCCGCTGCCGCTTTTCATTCTTAACTGGATCTATGCCTTCTGGTTCGTGATCTTCATGACCGTCCTGCTGCTGCAGATTGCCAATATCGCGCGGCGGAAATTGCGCCTGCGTTACCTGCTGGCGCAGGTCATCGTCTGGATCCTGTTCGGGAACGTTCTTGCCACGGTGTTGAGTTCGGCTGGGCCGGCTTATTACGGGTTGCTGTTCGCCGGCGACAATGATTACGACGACCAGCTGCAACAGATCAGGGAAATCGCCGGGCATTGGCAGATGTCGTTCCTCGGCATGCATCTGCAGTTCCCGTTCACCGCGGCGATGATGCAGGACATCTTATGGCGTGCGCGCGAAGGAACGGATTTCCTCGGCTTTGGCATTTCCGCCTGCCCCAGCCTCCATATCGCCTCGAGCTGGCTGATCGCCCGGATCAGCCAGGAATACGGGCGGGTTGCCGCGATTTTCGGTTATGGCTTCCTGGCCCTGATCTTTCTCGCCTCAGTCCAGCTCGGCTGGCATTACGCAATCGACGGCTATCTCGGCATGTTCGGCGGATGGCTCTGTTGGCATGCCGCCGGCTTTATCCTGTCGCGCCGAGGGATCGAGCGGCGGCTTTTTGCAGCCCAAGCCTAACCGGCAAGACTTCGCCTGTGCCGCCGGTCGGCTTCTCTGACAGTCAAAATGGTAAGAAGAAATATATAAATTAAATCTATTGAAATTATATAAATAATCAGTTAGATTTATCTAATGCAGCGAATAACATGGTCATCCGAAAGGAATTCTCGCGATGGCCAAAAGTATTTCTTCTGCCGCCTCTCTCTCCACCGGTTCGCTGGTCGGATCTCTGCGTCTGCCGGCGCAAATGCCGGGTCTCGCCCTTGCCGGGCTGATGACAGTGCTCGCCGAAATGCTGCACGGCTATCGCGGCTTCGCGACCTTCAATCCCACTATTCTCGCTTTGCTACTGGGGCTCGGTTTCAATGCCCTGATCGGCACGCCGGAGAACTGTCGGCCAGGCACCGGCTTCGCCGCCCGCAGCCTGCTGCGGCTAGCGATCGCGCTCTTGGGCCTGCAGCTGGCGCTGGGCAAGCTGGTCGATCTCGGCTGGGCCGGGGCGGTGATCGTGCTGGCCGTGGTGCCGGCGACCTTCCTCTTCACCCTCGGTGCCGGCCGGCTGCTCGGCGTGCCGCGCGAACTCAGGGCACTGATCGCCTTCGGTACGTCGATCTGCGGCGCCTCGGCGGTGATGGCCGGCAATACCGTGGTGCGCGGCTCGGAGGACGAGGCGGCCTATGGCGTCGCCTGCGTCACCATCTTCGGCACCCTCGCCATGCTGGTCTATCCGCTGCTTCCAACCTTGCTGCATCTCGACGCACATCAATTCGGGCTCTGGGCCGGCGCCTCGATCCACGAGATCGGTCAGGCGGTAGCGGCTGGCTATCAGAACGGCAATACCGCCGGCGAAGCGGCGACGCTGGCCAAGCTTTCCCGCGTGCTGCTGCTCGCCCCCGTGGTGCTGACCGTCGGCTTCGCCATCGCAGCCCGGGCGCGGCGCGAGGCGGATGCGCATCACTCGGCCTTCGGCAAGGTGCCGATGCCCACCTTCATCTTCGCCTTCCTGGCGCTGGCCGCCATCAACAGCCTCGGTTTCATTCCGCTCGCGGTCCAGCAGAGGGCGCCCGACGTCACCGGCTTCCTGATGACCTTGGCCCTGGCATCGATGGGCCTCAATACCGATGCCGGCAAACTGCTGCGGCGCGGCTGGCGGCCGCTGCTGCTGGGCGCGCTCGCCAGTCTCTTCATCGCCGGTTTCAGCTACACGCTTGTCGTCACGCTGAGCTGAGGCATATCGAACACGCGAGGCAGATCGCATGACCCCGGAGCAATCATGACCCTGGAGCAATTGCGCATCTTCCTCGCTGTCGCCGAGCGCCAGCATATGACGCGGGCGGCGGAGATCCTCAACCTGACCCAGCCTGCCGTCAGTGCCGCCATTGCCGCCCTTGAGGCGCGCCATGGCCTGCCGCTGTTCCACCGCATCGGCCGCAGCATCGAATTGACCGAGGCCGGCAAGGTGTTGCGTGTCGAAGCGCAAGCGATCTTGCGGCGCGTCCAGGATGCCGAGACGAGCCTTGCCGATCTCCGCGGCTTGCGGCGCGGCCGCCTGCGTCTGGCTGCCAGCCAGACCGTCGGCAATTACTGGCTGCCGCCGCTGATGGCGCGCTTCCGCCGCGCCTTCGCCAATATCGATCTCGACCTCACCATCGGCAATACCGAGCAGGTCGCCTCGGCGGTGCGCGAAGGCGAGGCCGAGCTCGGCATCGTCGAAGGTCCGGTCAGCGGCGATGTCTTCGAGGAGCAATTGCTGCCCGGTGACCGCCTGGTGCTGGTCGCCGCCGCGACCGATGCGGGGCTGAAATTGTCACGCCAGATCTCACCGCTGGGTGCGGCAGATGAGGCGTTGCTGGCGGGTGGCGATTGGGTCTGGCGTGAGACCGGCTCCGGCACGCGCCAGTTGATGGAGCTGATGCTGCGCAAGCTTGGCATCGATCCTGCCAACCTGCCGCGCTCGCTAGAATTGCCCAGCAACGAAGCGGTGCGGCTGGCGGTGGAGGCGGGAGCCGGCTTCACCATCATCTCCGCGCTCGCCGTTGCCGCCAGCATCCAGGAGGGGCGCCTGCTCTCCTGGGAACTGCCCGAGGGCGAGCGGCGTTTTCGGTTGTTGCGGCATCGTTCCTATCAGCCAAGCCAGGCTGCCATGGCCTTCACCACCATGGTGATGGGTGTGTGATATCGAAAGGCTGTCGGTCGGGTCACCAATCTGAGGGCTTTTCTCACCCCTATTGTCCCTCTCCGCGCTTCCGGGCTAAAACTTGGCCCCATCGACGGGTCGCTCCGTCACCGCCGGGAGACGCGCCATGCCTGCCCAAATCCGTTCGAGCCGCCGCGATCTTCGCCAGTTGTTGCGCCCGGTCCGCCTCGGCCTGATGCTGGTGCCGTTGTTATGCGCTGCCTTGCCGGCCTGGGCGGTGGATTATCTCAGCGCCGTCGACGACCTGCCGCTGACCCAGGGCCTGACCGAGCAGAAGGACAAGACCACCGTCTTCGATGCGCCGGTCGGCAAGATCGTCACCGCTTATGCCACCGGCAATGTCAAAGCCGAGGACGTGGTCAATTTCTACGACAGTACGTTGCCGCAGCTCGGCTGGGAAAAGACCGCCAGCGGCACCTATCATCGCAAGTCGCAGACCCTGAAGATCGATGTGCTGGGCGGCCAGGGCGGCGGCCCGGTCAATGTCAGTTATACGGTTTCCACCGAAGGCAAGTGATCCATCATGACCTATGAAAACATCCTGCTGACCCGCGAGGGTCGCGTCGGCATCGTCACGCTCAACCGGCCGAAGGCGTTGAACGCCCTGTGCGATGCGCTGATCGCCGAGCTTGGCCAGGCGCTCGATCTCCTGGAAGCGGATGAGGGCATCGGTGCCATCATCTTGACGGGCAGCGAGAAGGCCTTCGCCGCCGGTGCCGACATCAAGGAGATGAAGGACCGCGGCTTCATGGATGTCTATCTCAGCGACTTCATCACCAAAGGCTGGGAGCGGGTCGCCTCCTGCCGCAAGCCGGTGATCGCCGCAGTGGCGGGCTTCGCGCTCGGCGGCGGCTGCGAGGTCGTCATGATGTGCGACATCGTCATCGCCGCCGAGAATGCCAAATTCGGCCAGCCGGAAATCACCCTCGGCGTCATTCCCGGCGCCGGCGGCACCCAGCGCCTGACCCGGGCCTTGGGCAAGGCCAAGGCGATGGATCTGGTGCTGACCGGCCGGATGATGACGGCGGAGGAAGCGGAGCGCTGTGGCCTCGTTTCCCGCATCGTCCCGGCCGAGAAGCTGATGGAAGAGGCCAAGGCAGTGGCCGAGAAGGTCGCCTCGATGTCCTTGCCGATCGCCATGATCGCCAAGGAATCGGTCAATCGCGCCTTCGAGACCAGCCTTGCCGAGGGCCTGCGCTTCGAGCGCCGGCTGTTCCATGCCGCCTTCGCCACTGAGGACCAGAAGGAAGGCATGGCGGCTTTCGCCGAGAAGCGCCCGGCCAAATTCAAGCATCGCTGACCGCCTTTCGCCGATGATGACCGCCGCGCGCATCGCGGCATGCGGCGGTGCAGCACATGCCGTGCTGTCTTTGCTTTGGGCGCTGGGTTAAGATCGTCCGGTAGAGCGGCGGGACTGGTGTTCCCGCCCAGAAGACCCGCATCAAGAATTGATGGGAAGAGTATGGCGAAACAGCCAGCAGCAGCGGCCCCGGCGCCGCGATTTACCACCCAGCGCATCCGGGTGACGATCGACCAGAAGCCCTATGCGGTCGTCAACATGAATGTCTTCGATGTCCTCATCTCCGGGGCGCCGGACTGGATCGCCCCGAAACAGAAGCTCGATTTCTCTTTCCTGATCGTCGTCGGTGGCAAGGAGGTCGGCCTGCCGACCTATGGCGTCGTGTTGAAGAACGATGCCGGCGGGCTTGAGGTCAGGTACCAGGCGCCCAACAATCGCTGGCGCGACCTGCTGGCCCGGGTGATCACCGAAGAAAACGCCAAGAGCTGATTCAGCGCAACAGCGAGATCAGATCTCTGTCGCCTAGAGCCGGATCGTTTTAGACAGAATCGCTCTGCGATTTGCCTAAAACGTGAATCCGTCTCTCTTCAATAAGATAGAGCGCGATCGTTCTTCACGGAAGCAGGACTGCTTCCGTGAAGAACGATCGCGCTCTAGCAGGTGGTGGCGCTTGCCGTGATCGCTGTGGTGGCGGGAAAGAGAACCGGCGCAGGTCGGGGGTGAGGGGTGAGACCTGCG